>NZ_JBFAJO010000003.1:0-114524 GCF_040655255.1 Kitasatospora sp. NPDC050463 | reverse complement strand
CCGGGTCCGTCCGGTCCGGTGCCCGGTCCGGTGCCCGTGCCGGGTCCGTCCGGTCCGGTGCCCGGTCCGGTGCCCGTGCCGGGTCCGTCCGGTCCGGTAGCGACAACGGGACGGGCGCGGGTGAAGCTCGAGGTGCTGGTGCCGGTCGCCAGGCAGGCCGCCGCGCGGGCCGGCCGGACCAACCGGGAGGTCGTGGCCGCCGGGCTCCGGGAGGAGGGCTACTCCATCAGCAACGAGCGGATGGGCAAGTTGCTGCGGATGATCGAGGACGCCGACGCCAAACCTCCGCCGACCTCCCCACCCGGCTCCGCGCGCCCATCGCACTCTGTCGCACAGCGATCCCACCCCACGCCTAACTCGCTTCCGAGGAAACGCCCATGACCAGCACCACTACGCCGAAGACCACCCCTGATGCCCTGATGAGTCTGCTCCTGCAGCAGCGACTCGTCCGCACCGCCACCGCCGCCAGCGACGGGAGCTGGCTCGTCCGCCGGACCGCTCACGGGCCCAAGGTGGTCCTGGAGAGCCCGATCGAGGTCATGGACTACGGGCTCGGGCTGCTGCTCGACGCCAAGATCGAGCTGGAGGACGCCGCCGCCTGATCTGGCCAAAATGCTTGCCCAGTACCGCAGTTCGGTGCCTGACCGCTTGGCCCCTACGGCGCAGCAAGCTATCGCGAAAGCCGGGCTTACGCCCGGTTTTCGCACTTGCCCTCGCCCCCAGGAGGGGCGAGGGAGACCGAGGACGAGTCGAGCGGGGGCGCTCGACTCGTCCTCGGTCTCCCGGCACCAGGGGGTGCCGGGAGGGAGAAGGAGGAGGAGACGATCGAGCTGCTGAACGATTCCACCGAGCCGACCGCTCGCCGCCCGCGCCGTCGCCACCGCGACCCCCAGAGCCGCACGTGCAAGCTGACCGTGCGTCTGAACACCGAAGAGAAAGCCGAGATCGACACCGCCGCCGCTGTCCGCGCCGTCACCGTCGGTCGCTTCCTCGCGACCAGCGCCATCAGCGCCGCCCGCGGAACACCCGCTGACCGCGACCCCCAAGACCGCCTCGACCGCGCCGTCGACGAGCTTGCCGCCTCCCGCGCGCAGCTCGCCCGCGTCGGCAACAACCTCAACCAGATGGTCTTCGGCCTCAACGCCGCCGGCTACGTCCAGCCTGCAGAGCTGGCCCCGACGCTCGGAGCCGTCCGCGCCGCGGTCGCCGCGGTCGACGACGCTGCCGCCCAGCTGGTCGCCGGTGGACCAATTGGTCCCTGATATCAGCCGCGGTAGCAAGACGTACGGCCTGTTGGCCTACCTCTACGGCCCCGGCAAGCACGACGAACACTTCGACCCGCACCTGGTGGCGAGCTGGGATGGTTTCGCGCCCGACCCCGGCCGCGACCCCGCAGCGAACCTGAAGCAGCTGGAGCAGGTCCTGGACCTGCGGGTCAACCAGCTCGGACCGAGGCGGCCGAAGAAGCACGTCTGGCACTGCCCCGTCAGCGCCGACCCCGACGACCGGCTGCTCACCGACGAGGAGTGGGCCGAGGTCGCCCGCCGCGTCGTCGCCGCCGCCGGCATCGCTGAACCCGGCGACCCGGACGGATGCCGCTGGATCGCGGTCCGCCACGACCCGCGCCACATCCACATCATGGCCACCGTCGTACGCGGCGACGGGCGCCAAGCCCGCCTCAACGGTGACGCCCAGCGCGCCCAGGACGAGTGCCGGCAGATCGAGAAGGACCTCGGCCTCAAGCAGCTCAATCCCGGCGACAAGACCGCCGCCAAGCGCCCGACCAGCGCGGAAACCCACAAAGCCGAACGGCTCGGGCGACCGGAACCCGTCCGCCTCCAGCTGCGGGACCAGGTGCGCCGCGCCGTCGCGGGCTGCGCGAGCGAAGCCGAGTTCTTCGACCGCCTCGCCGCCGCCGGCCTGCTGGTGCAGCGGCGCATCGGACCCTCCGGAGACACCCTTGGGTACTCGGTCGCCGACCCGGACGACCGCAACGGCAAGGGCGACCCGGTCTACTTCCCCGGCTCGAAGCTGGCCCCCGACCTCTCCCTCCCGCGCATCCGCAAGCGGCTGAGCGGCGGCGTCCGGGCCGCCGGGGTGAGCACCGCCGAGCCGGGCGACCCGGCCACCGGCACGGCCCGTGTGCCCGGCTCCAAGGCCGCCCGCGCCCGCCGGGACGCCGCAGCCGCGGTCGACGACGCCACGCGGACCATAGAGGAAGGGAGCGAAGAGGGCGCAGCGGGGCAGCTGGTCGGCGCGATCGAGATCATCGACGTGCTGGCCGTCCGCGCCCCGGCCGACACCAGGGCCCAACTCATCTCTGCAGCAAGGTCATTCGAGCGGGCATCACGATCCCACGTGCGCGCCGAGCGGGCCGACAACCGGGCAGTGCGAGCAGCTGCCCGCGAGATGCTCAGCAGCGGCTACACCGGGAACCGGGGCGAGGACGGCGGCGTGACCGCCATGCTGCTGTCGGCCCTGATCCTGCTGGCCATCGCCTCCGCCCGGTGGCACTCCGCGCGCTCGCACGCTCAGCAGGCCGCCGCCGCCAGCGCCGCGGCCGAGCAGCTGCGGGCGGCGTACGCCACGGTGGCCGCCCGCCCGATGGCGGCCATGGCCGCGCGGGGTCGCTCCCTGCCGTCACCGGTGCGCGAGCGCCAGGACGCGGTGATCCGGGCGAAGCTGCCCGAAGCCGTGGCTGGCGAGCACGGCGGGAGCGACTGGGACGCGCTTGCGGCCACCCTCGCCGAGGCGGAGGCGGCCGGCCACGACCCGGTCGCGCTCCTGGAGAAGGCCAGGAACCGCCGCGAACTCGACACCGCGGACTCCGTCACCGCCGTTATGGTCTGGCGGGTCCGCCGGATCGCGAAGCTGTCTGCCGCACCCTCGGCCAGCTCCGAGGGGCCCGGCGTCCGCGCCCGGACCGACGGGCCGGCGGCTCCGGCACCCGTCGAGGGGCGTCAGGCTCGCAACAGCCGGCGCTGAACCTCCTGGGGTTGCTCCTCGCGCAGACCTGCGTGGGGAGCGACCCCGGCGAAGCCGCAGCAGCGACTCCTCGCAGCTGCCCCAGCTGTCCGGGCCGTCCCCGTCGGGGAACGCGAAGTCGTCGAGCATTGGCTCGCCGCAGGAGCACTCGCCGTCGAGGCACTCCGGCCTCCGGGCGCAGCGACCAGAGGGTTCGGGGAGCGGGGGCATCGGCGGGAGCGGGGCCGGCCGCTGGATTCGGACCACGGCCGAGACCGCCTGGCCGTCCTTCCAGACCCCTGTCGCCAGCAGCTCGTAGTCGTCGGGTCCGACCATGTCGGAGTTGTCGATCGTCACTGCATACCTCCCGAGATTCGCTTACCGTCAGGTCAGCGCCAGAGCCGCGAGGGGGAATTGAGGTGCGGAGGGGGACATCTGCGGCCAGCACTCCTCCCGCAGAGTGTTCGGCTCGGTGACAATGAAGCAGTTCCTGCTACTCCGGGGGTGATGAACCCCTGCTTCTGGGCTCCGGCTGCCACGCCCCCAACAGATTGTTACCCCTGCCAGGGGAAATGAGGGCCCGTTCGGCAGCAAGCTCGGGATCCCGCTGACCTAGTTGTTACCCCTCCGAGGGGCGATGAGAGGGGCCGCGGGACTGAGCACTACTATCTGAAGGCCATGTTGCTACCCCTCCGAGGGGCGATAAGCCCGTTCGACGCGGGTGACCACGATTCCACTCGCTCCCGTTTCTGCCCCTCCGAGGGGCGGTGTGCCCACCGAGCACTCCGAACTGCTGTCCGTCACCCTCGAATTGTTACCCCTCCCAAAGCGACGATCCATTGACTCGGTGGAAGGGCGTGTCGGAGTCCTACGTGTTGCTACCCCCCCGAGGGGTGATGAGACCTGCGGCCGGTCTTCCGAGACGACGACGCCGATCATGTTGCTACCCCTCCGAGGAGCGATGAGACGCCGTCCGTGGTCGACGACCAGCCGTGGTGGCTGATGTTGCTACCCCCCGAGGGGCGATGAGACTTCGAAGCAGCCCTCCGCCTGCGAGCCCCCGGCTAGTTGCTACCCCTCTGAGGGTCGATGAGACGACCTACCTTCAGGACTGGGACGTGCTGATGCACTAGTTGCTACCCCTCCGAGGGGCAATGAGTCGCTGTGTTTGCAGGTCACCCGCACCTGGCTGACCAGATTGCAACCCCTCCATGGGGCGATGAGCCGTGACCGGCACGTCGCAGCAGGTGGCCCGGACGATCTTGCTACCCCTCCGAGGGGCGATGAGACCAGGGCGAGGTTCTGGTGGACCTCCATGTCCACCGCGTCGCTACCCCTCCGAGGGGCGATGAGACGCGAAGCTCCAACTGGTTTGCCTCGTCGGCTTCCGGTTGCTACCCCTCCGCGGGGCGATGATCCCACGTCGCCGCCGAGGAGCAGTGCGAGCTGTGGCTGTTGCTACCCCTCCGAGGGGCGATGAGACGGCTGGAGGGCGACCAGGGCGACGTGATGGTGCTGGAGTTGCTACCCCTCTGAGGAGCGATGGGACAGGTACGCCCCGTTCTGGATGCGGTCCTGGTAGAAGTTGCTACCCCTCAGAGGGGCGATGAGACACGACCTCCACCCGCCATGGTGGAGCGCGTCCTGCAGGTTGCTACCCCTCCGAGGGGCGATGAGATCCGGCGTGGCCCGCCCCTGGCTGGTGATCGTCCGGTTGCTACCCCTGCCAGGGGCGATGAGACCGGCAAAGGCCGCGCCGGGCGTGCGGGGCCGGTACGAGTTGCTACCCCTCCAAGGGGCGATGAGACCACCGGGGCCTCCGTCGCCAAACGCGAGATGTACACGTTGCTACCCCTCAGAGGAGCGATGAGACAAGCCGTTCCAAATGCTCTACCGGCTCTGGGACATGTTGCTACCCCTCCGAGGGGCGATGAGACCGCGTGCAGAGCGGCCAGGCCCGTCCACGGCGTCACGTTGCTACCCCTGCGAGGGGCGATGAGACCAGGAGGCGGGGCGGGGTCTGGCCGTTCGCCTTCTGTTGCTACCCCTCCGAGGGGCGATGAGACGACGCGGTGGCCGCCGCCGAGTCGCTGCCAGGTGTAGTTGCTACCCCTGCGAGGGGCGATGAGACGTGGATGCAGCGGGCCGGCCTGTGGCCGCCTACCAGTTGCTACCCCTCCGAGGGGCGATGAGACCGTCGTCACGGTCGTCTGGGTTGGCTGGGACTACCCGTTGCCACCCCTCCGAGGGGTGATGAGACGCGGTGGATGGTGCGCTCCTGCCCGAAGGCACTACCCCTCGGGGGGCGATGAGGCGCTACTCCCCGGACACGCCATCACCCGCCGGGCCGCGTTGCTATTCCTCCGAGGGGCGGTGAGACCGCCGCCGGGAAGGCCGGAGGACTCCACCTCACCCGGTTGTTACCCCTTCGAGGGGCGATGAGACCTGGGAGCGCGAGGCCAGCCTGCGACTGCGCGAGGGGTTGCTACCCCTCCGAGGGGCGATGATCCCACGTCGCCGCCGAGGAGCAGCGCGAGCTGTGGCTGTTGCTACCCCTCCGAGGGGCGATGAGACCTGGGAACTCGGATTCGTCCACGGGCTGTTGCAGACGTTGCTGCCCCTCCGAGGGGCGATGAGTCCAGAAGGCTGGCATGCTAACCCACCACGCATATCCGTTGTTACCCCTCCAACGGCCGATGAGACCTCGCGGAGCACTTCTTCGTCGGCGGCACCGACTAGTTGCTACCCCTCCGAGGGGCGATGAGCCCGGACTCATTCATGCGCTCGCACACGGCTGGATCGTGTTGCTACCCCTCCGAGGGGCGATGAGACCCACAGTGGCGCCACCAGCCGCCTCCACCAGATCGTGTTACTAACCCTCCGAGGGCGATGTAGACGGGATGGGTCTGACCGGGACGAACAACATCGTGGAGATCTTGTTGCTACCCCTGCGAGGGGAGATGAGACCGGGGCGCGGCGCTGAGCACTACCACCTGAAGGCCATATTGCTACCCCTCCAAGGGGCAATGAACCACGCCGGGGTCCGAGTCCTGTATCGAGGGCTCGTGATTACTACCCCTCCCAAGGGCGATAAGGACAGCAAGCCCACCATAACGAGGCGGCTCTGACTGCGGCGCGGCGGACACAGCCAGCGCGCAGTACACCTTGCTACCCCTATGAGGGGCAATGAGACAGTCTTCATCCCGGCGACGCTGACCGCCGACGGCCAATTGTTACCCCACCGAGAGGCAATGAGACGCAGGCCATCAGCGAGTTCCCGGATGGCGACCTCACGTTGTTACTCCTCCGAGGGTGATAAGACCGGCATGTGCCTGGTGCACCTGGGTACCCAGTTCGCGTTGTTACCCCTCTGAGGGGTGATGAGGCCCAAATGTAAAGCCACGGGTCAGTGGCCGGGGCGGACCGACTGGCGAGCCAGGTTCTGCAGCATACGTCCGTGATGCCGTCGACCACGTCATGGCGCTGCCGTACGCGGCTTGGCGATCTGGGCGGGCTCGTTTCAACGGTACGGCACCGAGTACCGACCGGGCGGCGGGTGACTGTGAGCAATCTTGTGACGGCTGTCAGTGGCGCCGTTTAGGGTCCTGGACTGTGCGGCTGGTGGTTCATCAGCTTGCTGGTTTGTCATGCCGTTTGAGCGTTGGAGTGCGGGATGAGGGTGCGGCTGGCCGTGGTGACGGCGGCGGCGGAGGTGCCGTGGGGCAGTGTGCTGGCCCCGGGCCGAGGGCTGGTCTACGACGTGCTGGGGCGGGTGGCTCCCGACCTTGGGCGCCGGCTCCACGAGAACGGCGCGGAGCCTCACGGGATGGCGCCGTTCGGGCACGGTGCGCCGGTCTTCTCGACCGCTCGTCGAAGGCCCGGGCGGTATGCGGCGGGTGGGCGCGGGGTGGTGGAGTTCGGCAGCCCCGTGCTGGAGATCGCCCAGGCGCTGGCCGCCGGGTTCGCGGAGCGCGAGTTGCTGGACTGGGGCGGGGTCGCCCTGCGCCTAACCGGCCTCGATGTGGTGGCACCGCCGGAGTTCGCGGACGGCCGGGCGGTGCTGCGGACGTCAACTCCGGTGGTGATGAAGGGCTCCGGCTACAGCCCGGACGGGGTACGCGGTCCGCGGCAGGCGTGGGTGCTGCCGACGGAGCTGGAGTGGGCGGGCTACTTCCAGGGGAACCTGCGGCGCAAGGCCGAGACCCTGGGCCTGGACACCGCGGTCAGCCTGGAGTCGGTGTCCTGGATCGGGCCGAAGAGGTCGTTCGCGGTTGGGCAGGGGGCCAAGCCGGGGGCTGCTGTCGAGGTAGAACTGGCGGGAGCGCCGGAGACGTTGCGGGCTTTGTGGAGTTGGGGCTTGGGGCAGGCGAACTCGGCCGGGTTCGGCTGGGTGGCAGCATGACGGCGCCAGCTGACGGTGACCTGGGGCAGGGCCAACTGGTGCTGACCGCGCACCCCTTGCAGAGGGTGGGGGCGTTCGCGCTCGCGGCCCTGGCCGGCGATGGCTCTCCGGAGGAGGCCACCGCGGCCGAGTTCAACGCGGCGCTGAGGCCGATGGCCCGGGACGCGCTGCGTGCCGCTCTTGGACGCGACAGCAAAGCGCCGGACGGGTTCTGGCTGAAGGTCAGCTACTCCTTCTTCCCCAACACCGCGATGAACCACCCCAGCAACGGCAAGCGCACCGATGCCGAGATCACGGAGCGGGTGGAGCAGTGGCGGACTCTGCCCGCACCGTCCGGTTGGCCGCCCACAGTCTGCGTTCTGTGCTCACGGCAGGCCGTCGGGTACTACGGGAAGAGCGACGTGCCTCTCGCCGAGAGCCCGTCGTACCGCAACACCACCCCGCGAGGCCACGACGGGATGGCCTTGTGCTGGCCGTGCCTGAACAGCTTCTACGCGCTGCCCTACGGGGTGCGCCTCACGGGCGGGCCGTCCATCGCCCTGCACAGCTGGGACGACGACTTCCTTCAGCACGCCGTGGCCGAGCAGGTCGACCACAACCGGATGCTCGCCGCCACCGGCGACGCCAGCAAGCGGCAGACGGGCGCGCAGGAGGTCGTCGCGCTGACCGCGCTGCGCACCCACCGCCGGCCGATGGGCGCCGCCGTCGAGCTGCTGGTATTCAACAACAACAACCGCGGCCAGGAGCTGGAGATCCACTCTCTGGAGCAGCCGCTGGCCGAGTGGCTGCGCCGCACCCAGCGGCTGGCTGACCGGCGGACCGGGTTCGCGGAGCTGGTGCGCGCCCACGCCAGTTCGTCGACTCCCGGGCTCGTGGCCTTGGCCCGCAACGTCTTCCGCGCGCCCAGCCGGATCGTGTCCGCCGGCCACAGCCGACTGCTCGGCGGCCTGACCCGAACCGGGCGTGACCGGTCCCGGGCCGAATCCCTGGCTGTGCTGCTCAACTCCTTCGCTACCGAGGTAATGCTGATGACCGAGAAAGACCTGGCCGAGATCGCCAGGACCGCCCGCAACGTGGCCGTGCTGCTGAACACCGCGACCACCGGCGGCCAACTGCGGAGCTTCCGCACTCTGCTGCGCGACCCGTCGAAGCTGCGCGCGTGGCTGACCTCCCAAGGCGTGCAGTGGACCGTCAAGCCGCCCACGGGAGCAGCCGGACCTTTGGTGACCGAGCGGGGCTTCGAGCTGCTGTTCAGCCCGGTCTCGCAGAACCCGGCCTGGTTTCACCGGGACATGCTCCTGGTCGGTGTGCTGCAGGAACTGAACTCGCTCGGCTGGAAGCCCGAGCAGCCGGAGGAGGAGGGCGAGGAGGATCTCGATCCCCGCGACCTCGAAGCCCTGACGTTCGACGTGGAGGATGAGCAGCAGTGACGTATCTGGTCGGCAAGATCGTTCTGGATGTGGTGGCGGGAGCCCCGAACAACGGACTGGCGGAGGACAACAACGGCAAGGTCAAGCAGTTGCGGGTGGGCCGCGACGTCCACCCGTACGTGTCGGCGCAAGCGTTCCGCCGCTGGCTGCGCGACAGCCTGCCCGTGCAGGAGTCCCGTTCGCCGGTGACCCGCAGCGGTTCCGGCGCGAAGCAGCAGGCGTACACCGCGGGCCGCCCCGATCTGCACCTGGACGACGACCTGTTCGGGTACATGGTGGCGGTGAAGAAGGAGAGCTACGGTCGCGAGACGGTGCTGGCGACCGGCACGTTCGTCTCCGTCGTCCCCCAGCGCCCGACCAGCGACTTCGGCACCATGAGCCGGGACTTCCCCGCTGGCGAGCACCCGGTGATCCACTCCCACGAGCTCTACAGTGCCGTCCTGGCCGGGGACGTGCTCCTGGACCTCCCCCGGGTCGGTGTCTTCGAGACGGACGGCACCGGCCTGCGCACCGCGCTGAGCTCGGCCTCCGCCGAGGAGGCCGTCAAGGCGGGTGCCGAGAAGACGACGCTGCGCGGCACCGGCGCGGTCAAGCTGCCGCTGGCGGAGCGCCGACGGCGGGTGGACACCGTGCTGCGCACGCTCGCCGCCGTGCGCGGCGGCGCGAAGCAGGCCCTCCACTACGGTGACCGCGCCCCGGCGCTGGTGCTGCTCGCCTCGGTCAAGGGCGGGGTGAACCCGTTCACCCGGATCGTCGGCGCCGACGACGGCCGGCCCGTCTTCCAGGCCGATGTGCTGCGCGAGGAGATCGAGGCGTGGAGCGACGAGCTGGACGGCCCGGTGCTGGTCGGCTGGTCGCCCGGGTTCCTCGGTGACCAGCGTGAGCGGGCGGTCAAGGACCTCGCCGACCTCGTCGACAGCGGCGCGGTGGTCTTCGGGCACCCCCGGGTGATCCTGAACAGCCTGGCCGACCGGATCGGTGCGGGCGAGCACGACGCCTGGTTCGAGGACCCCGCGGCATGACGGCCGCCTCGGTCACGGCGCTGCGGGTGACGCTGACCGCGCCGGTGGTCTCCTTCCGCAACCACCTGTACGCCGGTGTGCAGGTCACTCATCCCTGCCCGCCCCCGTCCACCGTCGCGGGCATGCTCGCGGCGGCGGCCGGCGGCTGGGACGGGGTCGACATCGGCCTGCGGTTCGCCATGGCCTTTCACGCCGCCGGCAGCGGCGTCGACCTGGAGACCTACCACCCGCTGGACGCGACGGGGAAGGCCACGACCCCGGTGCCGCGTACCCGCGAGTTCCTCGCCGACGCCACCGTGCACGTCTGGCTGCTGGACGACACCGAGGCGTGGCGCAGCCGGCTCCGGCGACCGGTGTGGCCGCTGCGGCTCGGCCGGAGCCAAGACCTTGTCGGTATTCGCCTCGACCACACCGTCCTCACCTCGGTCGAGGGCGAGCAGCGCGGCGCCGTTGTCTCCACCTTCCCGAAGGCCCAGGGCACGCTGTTGCGGCTGCCGACGTCGGTGGCCCCGGGGCGGGAGCGGACCGTCTGGGGCGACTACCGGCACGACGCCACCGCCCGCAGCAGCACCCTGGTGCCCGGAAGCTGGTCGGACGCCGACGGGCAGGCCGTCCTGTTGCTGCCGCCGGTCCACCCCGGCGCCCACTTCACCACCGCCGCCAACCCGGCCTGACCCGGCAACTGAAGGAGACAACCTTGGGCACGAGCGCCGATCCCTTGCGGACGCTGCTGGCCAAGAGCGCCCGCGGCGCCGTGCCCCCCGAAGAGCTGACAGTGCACCTGGAGGCCACCTTGGTGGCCGGGATCGAGCTCGCCCGGCGGGTCGGCCGGATCGAGGCCGCCGAGCGCGTGCTGGACGGCCGGTTCTGGCCGGCCGCCCAGCTGAGCGGGCTCTACCACGACGGCGGCAAACTCCCCGACGGCTGCCAGCAGATGCTCCTCGGCCAGGTTCGCTCCTGGGGCGAACGCCACGAGGTCGTCTCCCTGGGCTTCCTGCCGGCCCTGGTCCCGGACGAGCAGCTGCTTGGGTGGGTGGCGGCAGGTGTCGCCACCCACCACCGCGCCCTGACCGGCAGCAACGGCCGCGATCTGCGCTTCCTCTACGACGGCCTGACAGCGGACGAACTCGCGAAGCGGATCGGCCCGATCGACGAGAACGCGGTGACGGCGCTGCTCGGCTGGCTGCACACCACCGCGGCTACCGCCCTGCTCCCCACCACCCACAAGACCGGCACGCTGAGCAGCATCAGCCTCACCGGCACGGCGCACGGCATCCTCACCGAGCTGCTGAACCGCTGGGACCGGAGGGTGGCCGCCAACGTCGGCCTGGCCGCCGTCCTGCTCCAAGGAGCGGTGACGGTCGCCGACCACCTCTCCTCCGCCCATGGCAGTCTCCACACCTCCCAGCCGTTCGACCACCGCTTCCGGCCGGCCCTCGAAGAGCAGATGGCCACCAAGGGCCGGGTGCTGCGCGAGCACCAGCTCCGCGCGGCCGAGACCAGCGGTCACCTGCTCCTGCGCGCGCCCACCGGGAGCGGCAAGACCGAGGCCGTGCTGCTGTGGGCGGCCCGCCAGGTCACCGAGCTCGCCCAGCACACGGGCGGCGTGCCCAGGGTCTTCTTCACCCTGCCCTACCTCGCCTCCATCAACGCGATGGCCGACCGCTTCGCCGACCTCCTCGGCGATCCGGAGCTCGTTGGCGTCGCCCACTCCCGCGCCGCCTCCTACCACCTGGCCGCCGCCATCCGCTCCAACGACAACCCCGACGAGGACGAACAGGCCGGGCCCTGCCAGCAGAGCGAAGCGTCGAAGGCCCTGGCCCGGGCAGCGTTCACCCGCTTGTTCCGCGAGAGCGTCCGGGTGGGCACCCCCTACCAGCTGTTCCGCGCCGCCTTGGCGGGCCCGGCCCACGCCGGCCTGCTCGTGGACGCCGCGAACTCGGTGTTCATCCTGGACGAGCTGCACGCCTACGACTCCCGCCGCCTCGGCTACATCCTCGCCACGGCCCGACTGTGGGAGCGTCTGGGCGGACGGATCGCGGTCGTCTCCGCCACGCTGCCCGACGTTCTCGCCGACCTCTTCGAGGACACGCTCGACCAGGCGCCCACGCTGGTGGACACCCCCGATCTCGGCCTGCCCGCCCGCCACCGCCTGCAGGTCCGCCAGCACCACCTCACGGACCCGGCCACCACCAACGAGATCCGCACTCGCCTCGACCGGGGCCAGAGCGTGCTGGTCGTCGCCAACAACGTCGCCCACGCTCTGGCCCTGTTCACCGAACTCGCCCCGCACTGCCGGGCCCTCCACGGCGACGACAGCGCCTTCCTCCTGCACTCCCGCTTCACCCGCCAGGACCGCAACCGCATCGAGCAGAACATCCGCGACCGGTTCGCCAGCGCAGCAGCCGACCGCCTCCCCGGGCTACTGGTCGCCACCCAGGTCGTCGAGGTCAGCCTCGACCTCGACCTCGACGTCCTCTTCGCCGCCGCCGCGCCGTTGGAAGCCCTCCTCCAGCGGTTCGGCCGCGTCAACCGCCTCGGCGCCCGCGAGCCGGCCGACGTCATCGTCCACGCCCCCGCATGGACCCGCCGACGCAACCAGCCAGGTGAGTACGCCGACGGCATCTACCCCCGCGATCCGGTCGAGGCCGGCTGGCAGCGCTTGCTCGAACACCAGAACCGCATCATCAGCGAGGTTGACGCGACCGGCTGGCTCAACACCATCTACAGCACCGGTTGGGGCAAGCACTGGCACGGCGAAGTCGCCACTCACCGCGACGCCTTCGACAGCGCCTTCCTCACCTTCCGCCGTCCCTTCGCCGACCGCACCGACCTCGCCCAGACCTTCGACGAACTCTTCGACGGCACCGAAGCCATCCTCGAGCAGCACCGCGCCGCCTACACCCAAGCCCTCACCCAGGGCACTGCCGCCGAAGGACGCCTCGTCGCCGACCAGTACCTCATCCCCATGCCCGCCTGGGCCGCCCAACTCAGCCGCTATGAGAAAGCCCTCAACGTCCGCGTCCTTGACGCCGACTACGACCCCGACCTCGGCCTCCTCGCCATCCGCGGCCCCCACCGACACGCCTACCAGACCAGCCAGGTCGTGTGACGGCCGCCAGCGCATCAACAGCGCACGGTAGGTACGCTCATCGCCCCGTTCAGGGGTAGCAACCCCTTGAAGCCGAGCACCAGGGCGAAGGCTCAGCGGGTCTCATCGCGCCCGGCGGAGTAGCAACTAGCGCAGACCAGCGGTAGCAGTACCACCGTGTCTGTTCTCATCGCCCCTGAGAGGGGTATCAACTACCACTCCCAAGAGTCGAAGCCGAAGGTTCTGCCGCCCTGATCTGCCTTTGAAGGGGCGGCAACTCCAAGGAGCACAGGTCGAGGGCGGCGATGCCAATCCCCGTGCTACTGGACTTGATTGAGTGGTGCCGGAGCCGTTGGCCTGAGAGCACTCTGTCACTCGCTGGACTTCGTACTGCGCCAGCTCGCCGCCACCGCGCGCACCAAGGCAAACTGCGCGGGCCCGTCCGGTGACAGGGCCGCGCGCTGCGCGGTGGGGCAATGGCCGAGAGCTCACCGGATAGGGCCCGTGGCGCCCCTGGCGCTTTGATCAATCCGCATGGATCACCCAAGCGCGGCTTTTACCACATGATCGGCGCGATGCGTCGGGCTGCATGGCGCGGAGTCTTGGGGTCCGCCCGCCGACGAACGCGACCGACGCTTCGTCGGCGGGCGGACCACCGACCCGTCGACGCCAGCAGGAGCAGCATGTCCGTCTTCCCGTTCACGGAGTCCGGCGACCCCGCCGAGCGTGCCCTGCGACGGACACCGCAGAGCGACCGGGACTGGCTGCTGCGCTGCTATGTGCTGCGCGGCACCGACGCCCTCGCGGGCTCGGTGATCACCTACGCCGTGCCGCTGCTGGTCCTCACCCTCACCCACTCGGTGATGTGGACCGGCGCCGCGTTCCTACTGGAGTGGATGCCCCGGCTTGCCGCGATCGTGCTCGGCGGGCCGCTGGTCGACCGGCACAGTCCGCAGACCGCCGTCCTGGTGACCAGCCTGGCGCGTGGCGGGGCCGCCCTGCTGACCCTGGTGGGGATGAGCCTGGGGCTCGGCGTGCCGATCGTGCTCGGCTTCGGCGTGGTCGCGGGGATGCTCGCCGAAGGCTCGTTCCTGGCGGTCGAGTCGCTCGGGTCGGAGGCGAGCCGGCGAGCCGGTGCCCAGGCTCACCGGGTGCAGTCGCGGTTCACCGCGATCGACCAGAGTGCGGCGCTGCTGGGCCCGCTGATCGGCGGCGCCCTGCTGCTCGCCGGTCCGGCCCTCCTGCTGGCCACCGTGGCGATCCTGTCCGCCGTCACCATCACCATGGCGCTGGTCATGCACACCCCGCGAGTGCGGCTGCGCCTGGTCGCCGAGCACCCCCGCGAGCGCGCCCGCGACGCCCTGGCCGGCGGCCTGAAGGGAGTGCTCGGCACCCCGGCCCTCGCTTGGCTGGTCGCCACGCTGGCCGCCGCGAACCTGCTGTCCGGACTCCTGCAGGTCTCCACTCCGATCACCGTCACCCAGGACCTTCACCACAGCACCGCCGCCACCGGCCTGGTGTGGAGCGTCGCGGCGGGCGCCAGCCTGCTGGCCGTCCTCGCCGCGAAGCCGGCCATCGACCGGCACGGCCTGTTCCCCGTAATCCTCGCCTCCTCCGTCATCACCTGCGCAGCCGCCGCCGGTGCCGCCCTGGCCCCGACCCTGGTCACCTACACCGCGGCCGTCGCCACCCTGATGGCCGCCGAGGGCGCCGCGACGGTCGCCCTGCGCACCGCCCGCGCCCGCCTGATCCCCGCCCGGCGCTTCGGCGCGACGTTGTCGGTCTGCGTCCTGCTCGTCCTGGCCCCCCTGCCGCTGGCCGGTCTGCTGGTCGTAGTCGTCCCCGCCGACGGCGTGAGGGCCCTGCTGTTCGCCGGAGCCGTCGCCGTCACGGGCGCCACCGCCTTCTGCTTGACCGGCCTCCACCGGCACCGGCACACCTACGAGCAGCCGGCCGCCGAGCCCGCCGACCAGGACCAGCCCGCGATCCAGGCCGAAGCTGCCTGAGCCTGCCCCCAACCCCTTGGAGACCGCCACCGCATGACCCTGCCCCACTCCGCCGTATCCCAGGCCACCGCCCGCTCGTACGACAAACTCGACGACGCCCCGGCCGACACCCGGCGGGCACCGCACCCCTCCCGCACCCGGGCCTGGGCGAGCGCCTGGTCGACGCTGACCACCGAACGGATCCTGGACCACCACCACCTCCACCTGACCGACCCCGACGGGGACGGCGAGACCGTCTCCTTCTTCCTCACCGACGCCGACGGCTCCCCGTACTGGACGAGCCAGGAGACTGACGCCGGCGTCCCGCCGGTGTGGTCCGGCCGAGTTCTGTACGCCGGGAGCCCGCACGCCGAGTACGGCGGCGCCGGCACCGCGACCGCCATGATGGCCTCCGCCACCGCCCGGGCCGGCCTCGACCTCGTCACCCGGCTCGGCGCCAGCGCCCTCGTTCACCCCGGTCTCGACCAGGCCCAGGCTGACCGGTTGACCACCGCCGCCCGCGCCGCAGGCGCGGGAACGGTTCTTGACCTGGCCACCGATGTCGCCTGGACCCGCACACTCGGACCGACCCTCGACCAGTGGTGGCAGGGCATGCCCTCGCGCCAACGGCGGGACATCCGCCGCCGCTGGCGCCGGGGCACCGAAGCCGGCCTCGTCCTCGACCCGCACACCAACACCCGGGACATCCTCGACGCCGTACCCGCCTTCGCGCCGCTGGCCGCCGGCACCGCCGACCGCCACGGCACCCGGCTCTACGGCCCCGACATGTTCGAGCAGCTGGTCACCGTCCCCGGCACTGTCCTGCTCGCCGCCCGCCACGACGGCCACCTCGTCGGCGGGATCTACGGCTGGCTGTACGACGGCTGCCTCTACCTCTGGGCCTCCGGCCTCGACTACGAGAACCCCCTCGCCCCGCTCGTCTACACCTGGCTGATGTGCGAGTCCGCCCGCTGGGCACTCGACCAGGGCGCGACCTTCATCGACGCGGGCCGCGCCAACCATTTGGCGAAGGCGCGCCTCGGCTATCGGCCGCGCATCCTGCGCACCGTCGTCCACCTGGACGGCCACCGGCCCGCCACCGAGCACGCGCTGCGACGGCTGTCGAAGCGCCTCGGCGACCAGGCCGCCCCGCACCTGCCGGCGGGGGCCCGTTGGTGAACCCCACCGTGCCCGCCGCCCTGCCCCGTACCGGAAGGACCAGCATGACCACCGTCACCGCCCCGACGAACGACACCCGTGACGAGGGTGTGCTCTTGGTCCTGGGCTCGGGAGACCCGGCCTATCGCTCCTACTGTCTCGCCTCCGCCGCCAAGCGCAGCCCGCTGGTCCTGGTGAACGCCACCGAACCGACCTGGCAGCTGGATCACGTCCGCGACCACGAAGTGGCCCACCTCAACGATCTGGAGCAGCTGCGGTGGGCGGTCGCCCGCCTCGCCGAGCGGCACGACATCAAGGGCGTCGTGACCTGGGACGAGTACGCGCTGGTGCCGGCCGCGCACATCGCCGCCGACCTCGGTGTACCCGGGCAGTCCTCGGCCACCGCCGCGGCCTGCCGCAACAAGGCCGCCTCGCGGGCGGTGTGGGCTTCGGAAGGTGTGCCGTCTGCCCAGTCGATCCGGGTCACCTCCCTTGTGACCGCCGCCCGCGCGGCCCGCCGCATCGGCTACCCCGTGGTCCTCAAGCCCGCCGCCCACGCGGGCAGCATCGGCGTGATCAAGGTGGAGAACCCCGACGATCTGCCGGGCGCGTTCGCCTACGCCGGCGGCCGAGCCGAGGACCAGGGCGAGGAGGGCAGCGGCGTCCTGGTCGAGGAGTACCTGGCCGGCCCCGAGATCTCGGTCGAGTGCGTCACCCGCCGCGGCATCACCACCGCCGTCGCCGTCACCCGCAAGGAACTCGGACCGGAACCCCACTTCGAGGAAGTCGGCCACGTCGTGGCCGCCGGCGACCCGCTGCTCGCGCAGGTCGGCCCGGTTGCCGAGGCCGCCCTGGACGCCCTCGGCATGAACAGCGGCATCTCCCACGTCGAGATGCGCCTGACCGCCGACGGCCCGCGGCTGATCGAGGTCAACGGGCGCATCGGCGGCGACCTGATCGGACACCTGGTCCGTCTCGCCACCGGCCTCGACCTCGCCGCCGCGGCGGCCGACATCGCCCTCGGCCGCGAACCCGACCTCACCCCCACCCGCTCCGGTGCCGCCGGCGTCCGCTTCCTCTACCCGGCCGCCTCCGGAACCGTCCGCACCGCCTGGCCTCGACCCGAACTGGGCACCCCCGACTGGCTGGAGCGCCTCGTGTGGGAGTGCCACCCGGGCGGGCAGGTCCTCCTGCCCCCAGCTGGCGACCTCGGCACCGCGCGCCTGGGGCACCTGGTGGTCACCGGTGCCGACGCCGCCCAGGTCCACGAGCACCTCGCCCACGCCGAGGGCCTGCTCGACATCGTGGTCGACCCGGCCCCGACCGAGGACTGACGCACCGCACCGACGGCGGGCCCGGCGCACTGCTCGCGCCGGGCCCGCCCCGCGACCGTAGCCGCTCGCGCGCACCGACGACACCCCCGGCCCGAGCCGACAACCGAGAACAGGACCGTGGACCTCCCCTCCTACGCCACCGCCCTCGCCGCCCGCCTGCCCGGCACCTGGGCGGCCGAGCACCATCTGGACCTCGACGCGGACATGGCCGACATCGTCTCGCTGCTCGCCCTCGGCCCCATCCAGTTCGCCGACTTCCGCAACGCCTCCGTCCTCATCGACCCCGCCCGGCCGATCGGCCTGCTCGCCACCGAGGATCAGCACACCACCGGGCTCGGCTACACGATCCGCTCGGTCGCCCTGACCGACGGACACGCCTACACCCGGCAGGCCGTCGTCGGCGACCAGCTCCAACTCGCAGTCCCCGCAGACCCGGAGACCGCAGCCGCCGACATCGAGCGCACCCTGCTGCCGAGCCACGACCGGCTCCTGGCCCGGCACCGACTGGCCGTCCTCGAAGAAGCCCTCCGCGGAGCCCAACTGGCCCTCGACCACTGGGACTCGATCTCCGACGGCCTCTGCGACGAAGACGGCTGGCCGCTGGACGAGCAGCTCTACGGCGACGGCAAAGTCCGCCGTGACGCCGACGCGCTCGCACACCTCCAACGGGTCCTACCCCACGCCGACGCCCTCCTCCAGGACGGCCACGCCGCCCACCAGCTCCTGCTACCCGGGCGGGAAGCCGACCAGGCCGGCTACTACCTGCGCGCCTTGGCCGCCACCTTCGCGGCGGCCAACCGGATCCTCGACGAGTGGAACGCCACTCTTCGGCGCTACACCCGGGCGGACGGGACTCCGATCGAGCCCGCCCACACCACCGCGGTGGAGGAACGCAACGCGGAGATGTGGTCGGACATCGACACCTGGCTCAGCAACGGCCCAGCCCTCGCCGCCCTCCTGCACGGTGCTGCCGCCTCAACCGAGCCGGCCGCCCGCACCGCCGCCGCGCAGGCACGCTCACCTCGACTTCCCACAGCGGCCTCCGCCCTTGTCGTCCAGGTCCTGCGAGCAGAACAGGCCGCCATCCGACCCGCCCCGAGTAGGTGAATTCCCTGTTCTGCCCGAGAAGTCCGGCAGGCCGACCTGGCCACGGGCTGACGGACTCCAGCGGCGCCTGGCCAGGCGCCGCGGACTCGCCCGCCCGCCACTGGAAGGGTCACAGCTGGATAACGAAGTGTCGGTTTCGGGAATAAAATCGGCATGTGCCCGGTTGGCCCCGGCATCGCTAACGAAAGGGCTGTACTTGTCGGATTCGCCGAGACCTCACGACGGCCACAACGACCCGCTCGAGCCGGCTGACCTCCCGCCGCTCGATCATATTGAGCTCTCGATCCCTGACTTCCCCACGCTCTCGCCGGACAGGCCCGTGATCCGCGCGGTCCCGCATCACGACGAGCTGAACCCCCGCGGCACCGTGATCACCTGCGGCGAGTGCAACGCGGCCCGCGACTGGCTGCTCCTCAACGTCCGCGCGCACGTCTTCGTCCGCTGCCGCTGCGGCCACGAGTGGCTGGAGGGCGATCTGACGGTCGAGTACTTCGAGCAGCACTTCTCGGCTCCCGAGACCGCCTGGGACGACTTCGAGACGGCGATGGCCTCGACCGGCTACGACGGCGCCTGGGCAGGGATGTACCTCAACTGAGCCGACGGGCCGCAGCCGGCGGGTGCACGGCCCGCGAGCTGGCTTCGGCGGACTGTGCGAAACGACGACGGGGCGCTGAACCTACTGGTCGAACAGTCGGACACGCCGGTGGTGCTCAATTGGGCGATGTCGGCAAGCGCCTGACAGGTGAGGGAAGGGTCCGGTAGATCTGTGCGCGTGAATGACTCCACGCCCGAGGATGACGGGCCCGCCTCCTTCATCGAGAACGCGAAGAGCCTGTACAGGAAGCACAGGCCGAAGGTCCTCGCCGTCGGAGCTGCCGTCGCCACTGTGGCCCTGGCCGCCATCGCCGCCAGTCTCGCTGAGGGGCGGGACTCCGAGAACGCCGAGGATCAGGCGTCGCTCTCCGTCCCTGAAACGACCGACCAGCCCCGGCGGTCCTCCATGGATGATGACCGCGACCCCTTCCTGCGAAGGCTCCCTGCTGGTCAGCACGCCAGCGAGGAGGCCAAGACGAGGTACAAGGAATCGACGGGCAACGACCTCCCCCCTGGCTACACGGGGGTTCGCCCGTGGTCTTATCTGAAGGACTCCTCAGAGGATGAGCCTCCCGGTGAAGCCGCAGCCTGAGCACCTGGGCGAAGGCACCCGGGCCCGGTGCCACGCCCGCCTCCAGAAACTCGGCGTTTCACCCGCGTCCACAACCCCTTGACTCAACTCCAGCATGTGGCTCCCGGCGACCAGGAGGTCGAGGCCGGTGCGCTGCCCAGCAGGTCGTACGCGGCGCCAGCAGCTGGCGGCTGTCCGGGAGGGCGGGGTCCGGGGAATCGATCGTGTGATCCTTTGGCCCCGGCCCGCTCGCGCCGCCGCCGATGTTCTGCGTGTCCCCAAGCCGGCCCAGGCATCCGTCGCCACACTTGGGCCATGGCGCAACCTGACAACCTCACCCGGGCGATCGCCGTAGCCGGCGCCATCGTCGCGGCATTCAGCCTGCTGATCTCGTGGATGGCCTTTCGGCGTGCCAAGCCCAAGGTGAAGGTGCGGGTTGAAAGGTGGGGTATCAGCCCCGTGCTGCGTGAGGGCGCTCGTGAAGGCGAGGAGCGAGATTGTCGCTTTGCTCTGCGCCTGATCAACAAGGGCTCGACGGCGACGGGCGCAGAACGGGTTGAACTTGTCGCTCACTTGAGTCGCGTCCCACGAAAGAAGCCCGAATTCATGAAGGGGGTCCGGTTCAAGGAACCGGTGCAGGTCCCCGCCTTCGACGGAGTCTTGCAGTGGATGGACCTACCCGAGCGCAAGTTGGTTGGCGGGCAGGTACCCAGATACCTACGCTTTCGGGTCTTGCTCTCCGACGGTCGGACGGTGCGAAGTAAGAAGCTCTCGGACGTCAAGGATCCTCTGCCACTGCTTTGAGGTGGAACCTCAACTGAACGCCGCCGCAAGCCACCCAGGCCCGACCGTCAAGCGCTACGCCCGACCCGGTGCCAGGAAATAGTGCAGGGTCGGACACTGCTTCTTCGCCAGTCTGAGCCGCCGGCCCGCAGCCGGCGGCGGCGGGTGGCCGGCACGGGGCCGGGCTTCGGTGGACTCCGCGAAACGACGACGGGGCGGCACCGCGAGAGATCGCGGTGCCGCCCCGTCGTCGTTGCCCCGAAGGGCTCCCGCCTAGCGGTCGAGCAGGCGGAAGCCGCCGTGCTCGTCCTGGAGCACCTGGCCGGAGTTCAACAACCGGGTGAGACTGAGCCGCACAACGGCGACTCGCAGCCCGAGGTCGCCCGCGAGCTCGCCGACGGGCGCCGGGCCGGAGGCGAGGCCGGTGAGCACCGCGCGGTCGGCGTCGGCGTCGAGCAGTTTGCTCACACGGTAGAGGGCGAGGGCGGAGACGCCGCACGCGGCCAGTTCGACGGCGGCCCAGGCGCCGTCGTGTCGCAGGCCCGCCGTGACGGCGATGGCACCGGAGAGGGCGGTGAGCGTGATGAACGTGACCGCCGCATGGCGCAGGCCGCGGCGGGAGTTGTTCAGGTTGGTGGTCACGGAGCCTCCTGGGGAAGTGGAGCGTAGCGGGACTGGGAGAAGAACGAGCAGTCGGTGCGGGGCGGGCGGATCCGGCAGGCTCGACACGGGCGGTCCGGTGCGCCGGGGACGATGTGGTGGTGGCAGATGGTCCGGCCTCCGCTGTCGGCGCGCACCAGGTGGGCGACGACGAGTTCGGCGAGCTGATCGGCGGTGCTCCACCCGCAGCGGCCCTCGCCGGGGTGGTGCCGCGCGGGAGTTCCGTCGATGCCGCCGACGGCCAGCAGGTAGCGGTCAGACGGGGCGAGGTAGGCGAGCACGTGGTAGCGGGTCCGCTCGCCCGCGCTGTTGGCGGGGCCGTAGGCGGTGCCGAACGCGCGGGCGATGCCGACGCGGTCGCCGCGCAGATCGAGGGTCTCGGGTTCCAACGGGCCTCCGTGGTCGCGGTGCTCGACGCGAGGTGCGCGTCGATGACTGGGCCGCCGGGCCGGGCCACGGCGGCATGCGAGGGAGGTGCCGGTCAGCGGTGCGGGCGGCGCTGCTGGGGAATCCGCCCGGGCGTCTCGGCAACGGCCGGGACACGTACGAGCAGGACTCGCGCGATGATCAGCTGGAGAGCGATCAGGAGCACGCCGATGCGGGTGGCGGCCTGCTCGTCGACCAGCAGGGCGTGGAAGGTGAGGCCCACGGCGGCGGCGCTGATCAGGTATTCGGCGAAGGTGAGGCGGCGACGGGCGGACAGGCGGGGAGTGCGGGGGATGGCGCGTCCTTTCAGGAGGTCGACGAGGTGGTGGTGGACGGGCGGGGGGTGGAGCGGTTGACCATGGAGGTGAGGAGGTCGATGACCAGTTCGGCGGGGGTGTGCCGGTTGAACGTGGCGCGCCAGCCGGGCTGGCGGGCGGTGCCGTGCAGCGCGATGATCCAGGTGTCGACGTGCCGGTTGTCCGGCTGGTAGCCGACGTAGACCTGGGTACACGGCGACGCGGCGTGCAGGCCGCCCTCGGCGTCGATCACCCATGACCAGCCGTGCTCGTAGAGGAAGGCGCTGATGGCGTTGGGGTTGCCCTCACCGAGCGGCCAGGTGCGGTGCGGGATGGCGTCGCCGGGCCGGGGACCGCGGACAGCGGGGGCGGAGATCACGACGGACAGAGGGGCCCTCCTTCGGGCAGGCGCTGCGGGGTCGTCCATGTTGACTTGGACTGCCCCGATTTGCGTAGTCCGTTCGAGGGTTCGTCTGCCACAGGCGAACACGCCTGTGCCCGGACCGAGTTGGTCCGGGCACAGGCGCGTTGTGTCGGCGGGGGTGGCGCGGCGGAGGGGCGCCGGTCTGGTTGGGGAAAGGGACCGCGGGGTGGTCGGCCTCGGTCCGGGTCGGGAGGCCGGCGAACCTGGTGGCGAGGTCTGCCGCACCAAGCCCAACGCCTCCGTCAGCGTCTCAGCGTGTTTTGCGGATGGCGTCGGTGGCGGCCTGGGCGATGGCGGCAGGGGCGCTGGAGGGCCGGGGCAGGTGGAGCAGCGTGGTCCCTGGCAGGTGCAGGGACTCTTTGGTGAGGGTGAGTTGGAGCACGGCGCAGCCGGCCTTGGTGAGGCGGTTGATGCGGGTGACCGCGTTGGCGGTTTCGTCGCCGAAGTAGCGGGCGTCGGTGACGATCACGAGGAGACGGCCGGTGCCGGGGCTGCTGAGGTCGAGGCCGTGGTCGAGTGCATCGATGGCGTCGGCGAGGTTGTGCCTGCCACCGCTGGCGTTGAACGTCGTCACGCGCTCCGGCGCCCGGTGGGTGGGCCGGGTCAGCGCGGTCAGATGCGCGTCGTAGGCGATGGTGGCGGTGCGGGAGTCGGGGCCGGTCATGGCCGCTGCACGGGCCACGATCCAGGCAGCGGATGCGACGGGCCCGCAGGCGGCCGACATGGAGCCGGAGACGTCCACGGCGATCCCCGCCCGCAGCGGCGGGGTGGGTGAGTTGCGGCGGCGGGTGGCGGTGAACGGCTCTGCGGTGGGCACCGACCCGCTCGCGCGCTGGGCGTCGCGGGCGAGGGCCGCGCGCATGTTGAGGCGGCCCGGCGGGGTGGGGCTGGTAGTCCGCTCCTCGGTCCGTTCCCGATAAGCCGCTGCTCGAAGCGCGCGACTGAGCTGCGCGGCGGCACTCTGCTCGGCGGCGGTGGGCCTGCGGGTGCCGGTGACCGGGTTGCTGGAGGGCATCGGTGTGCCGTCGGGGCTGACGGTGGCGCTGCGCGAGTTGAAGACCGACCTGGCGGTGGCGGCGGCCTTGCGCCGCTGGTCGGCCTGCTGGGCGCGGCCCTGGGCCTGGGCCTTGGACCGCGCGGCAACGGCGCTGTCCGCAGCAGTCCGTGCCGCGAGGTCGGCGGCGTCATTGGCGGCCATGTTGTCCATGACGATCACCACGGCGCCGGACAGCAGATCGGTGAGGTCCTCCGGCGCGGCGGGCAGGGCGAGGGCAGCGGCGTCCAGGGCGTCGCACCAGTCCTGGGCGTGCGCGAGCATGGTGGTGGCGTCGTTGTCGGCGCACTGGTGGGCCGCGGTCCAGATCCCGGTGAGAGTGGCCAGCAGGTCGGCGCCCAGCACCTTTTCGCACAGGTCGGCGACGGCCTTGGTCTCGCCGGCGTCCAGGATGCCGGCGTCCCGGCGGCCGAGCATCAGGGCCGCCACGCCGGCGGCCTGCTCGACGCCCTGGAAGGCGGGGTTGGCGATGTCGGGCATGACCAGGGTCCGGGCACTGGTGCGCAGGTACGTGCGGTCCATCGGCCGCCTGATCAGGTGAGCGCCTTCGACACGACTCTCCTCCAGCAGCAGCGCGGCCTCGACGACGCGGGGGTCCGCGCCGGTCGGCTCCACCCATTCGGAGTGGGCCGCGTGAGCCGCCTCATGGACGAAAACTCCCCAGGCAGCGGGATAGCGCTCCTCGTCGCCCACGATCCGCGGATGGACCTCGTGGGGCTGGAGAGGCTCGAACAGCGTGGCGTCGAACTCGACCTCCGCCAAGGCGGGAAAGAAGGCGGCCGGTGCGCCGCTGCGGGTGCCGGGACGGCAGGTGACGAGCAGGTCCTGCCGGCCGGACAGCGCGACCAGCCGATCACCCAGCTCGGCTCCCACGCGCAGCCAAGCGGCCGGGGAGGACCGGGGCTGTGCTGGCGGGGCGCCGTCGTCGTCCCAGCGCGCGAGATCGGCGGCGTCGTCGGGCGTGGTGACCGGGGACTGGACGTGGTGATGGGCGCTCATCGCTGGCGGCCCCGGTTCGCGGGTCCGGTGGGCTGCTGAGCAGCCGGGGCGGTTGTGGCGGGGAGCTGACGGCCGAGGGTGAGCGGCTTGACGTTCTTGACGCCAGCGATCTTGCTGACGGCGGCGGCGACCACGTCGCGGTCCTCCAGAGGAGCGATCCCGATCAAGTTCGCCCACGCGGCCTGGCTGCCGAGGACGGCCTCGGTCTTCTGGAAGCTGAGCAGCTCCCGCAGCTGGGGGGCCCAGCCCAGCTCACCAAGCTCGACCTGGCCGGCGAGGTGCCGGGCGACCCGGACCACCCGGGCATCGACCCGCAGCGCCTGAGCAAGGTCATAATCGGTCCCGACCTGGATCTGCACGCTGAACCGGGACGCCAGCGCCTCCGTCAGGATCGCCCCGTGTACGCCCGGATTGTGGCCCGCGACCACGAAGAAGCCGGGCTCGGCCGTGACGGTCTCGCCCTTGTGCGCCTTGACCTGGATCTGGCGGCGCCCGTCCATCGCCGGATACATCGCCGACAGAACCTTGGGCGAGATCAGGGTGGCGTCGTCGATCAGCAGGGCGCGGCCCTCGGTCATCGCGGTGACCAGCGGACCGTACTGCCAGACGTAGCCCCCACTATCGGCCAGCGTGTAATCGCCGATCAGGTCGCCGACCGTGGTGTCGCCATCGCCCGCGACGGTGATCAGATCGGGGAACGCGGCCTCCACCAGGGACGTCTTGCCGGTGCCCGGGGGACCGTAGAGCAGCACCGGCACGTCGGCGGCACGCAGCCGAGCCAGCGCCTCGACGTCGGGCAGGGAGGCCAGCTCCCGGGGGTGGTAGAGCTGGCCCCCCGCGCGGCGGATCGGACCGACCTGCCGGGGCGTCTTCGGTGCGGGCGGGGCCGTGCGGGCCGTGGCCGCCTGGGCCCGGGGAGAGTGCGTGCCCGGTGGGCTGATCACCACGACCGCCGCGGCCAAGGCCGTCTTCCCGTTCGCACGGAACTGCCTTCCGGTGCCGAGCTGGTCGGCCTCTCCACGCCCAACCAGCGTGTTGACCGCCTGCTGGACAGCACCGTGGGAGTGACCCAATGCCTTGGAAATCTCCCCGATGGTGAACGGGGCCGCCGGCCGGTCGGCCAGCAACTTGGCGACCTTGGCCCGCAGCTCGCCGGGCTTGGCGTGTGCCGGCTTGACGGACGGTCCGGGTGTGGTCAAAGCGAGGAACCTCCAACGGGTTCGAGGGCGGGCGGGGTTGGCAATGTGCTGGGATGGCGGGGCCGCTCTCGGAGCGGATCAAGGGCGGGACGATCACCGGGACCATGACGGCGAGGCCGGCCCGCTCACGGGGTCTGTCCGGGCCGGTTCGCCCGGGGCCCCGGCCGGGCCGGGCGGTGCGGGCGCCCGGCAGGGGCGTACCGTCGACGGTCAGCGGCCGGCCGAGTGCTCGGTCCAGGCGCACGGGGTGGCGGTCGACGGGCAGCTCGCTGGCTGCCGAGCAGGCCCGTGCGTCCGGTCCGTGCTGGGTTCGGTTGCTGGGCAGGAGCAGCCAGGAGCCTCCTCGAAGTCGGCCCCGATCAGGATCCGCAGCGCGGCGGCGTTGTAGCCGGTGGTGGTGATCTCGCCGGTGGCGGTGCGCCGGATCGGCACGAACTGCTGGGCTGTGTGCTCTGCGGGCGCCCCCGCCTCGTGGACGGGCGAGGGCCCCTGGGCGGAGTCGAGAGGTTGCGAGGTCAGGATTGCTCCGTGGTGTTCGGTTCGGGGCTTGGAGGGCTTGGAGGGCTTGGGCGGCCGGTGCCAGCCCGTTTCCGGGGCGCGGGACTCGACGGTCAGCGGACGCGGCGCTGCTGCGGCAGCATCCGCGGTGCAGCCGAGGCCGGCTGTTGGGCTGTCCGTGGGCGCCTGGCCGTGGTGCGCGTACGAGCCGCGTCCGCACGGCGGCTCTCCGCCGGGGTGGTGAACAGCTCGTCGCTCGCGTAGCGGAACGCGCCGGCGGCGTCCTCCAGCAGCTCGGCCTGGATCCGCTGGGGCGCCCGGGCGGCGTCGGCCAGGATCTCGGGGATGCGCGCGTCCAGCAGACCGGCCTCGCGGGGCAGCCCGTACGCGGAGGCGACGGCATGGCGGGCGGTCGCCTCGATCGTGGCGGACCACGCTGTCGGCAGGTTCGGGCCCTCGGGCACGATGCCGCAGACCGTCGGGCCCAGGTTGGCGAGGGCCCGCGGCAGGGTGGCCTCGTCGTCGATGGAGGCCATGAGGGCCACCTCAAGGGCCGTGTACGACGCTGCCCCCAGGCGGGAGAAGAGGTGTCCGTTGTGCAGCCAGGCGACTGCCTGCTGCTGCGGACCGAGGGTAGGGGCGGGCAACTCCGGTAGCTCGATGACCAATTCGTCGGGGCTGGCGGTCGTGGCGAGGGCCCGCCAGAAGCATGCCAGCCGCGCGGTGCCCGGGAGAGTGTCGGCATTGGCCAAGGCGGTCAGCACGGCAGGGTCGAGCGGGTTCTGCGGACGCGGGTACACCTGCTGGGCGAGGCGGAAGCCGGCGTCGGCGAGGGCCAGGCAGCCCCTGGACGGCTCCAGCGTCCGGCTCGCGGCGACCAGTAGGTCGGCGACCGGGGCGCTGCCCAGGCCCTCGTAGGCGGCGTTCAGTACGCGGCGGCTGTCCAGGAGTGCGGGGTGTGGGGAGTCGGTCATGGTCGTCTCTACGTGATGGGTTCAGCGCCGCTGGCTGGGGGCGGGGGCGCTGACCAGGGTGCTGCTGGTGGCGGCGGTGCCGGGTTCAGCACTCGGCCGGGGCAGCTGGGTGCCGTGGGCGAGGGCCGCAGCGCGCCGCTGGGCCGGAGCGGTGAGGGCCTCGGCACTCACCGGGGTGACGACGGCGACCTTCCGGTCGGTCGCGTCGAGGTGGAGGCCGGTGGTGCTCCGTAGTAGGGGCTCCGGGGAGGCGAGGTCGCGGCAGAGTGCGGCGGCGAGGCGGGAGGGGGTGTTCGCGCTGATCTCCGCCATCCAGTACCCGCGGGCCCGGTAGCAGCTGATCCGGGCGGCGGGCTTTCCGCGCAGGTCGTGGAGGGCGCTCGGGACGTCGCAGTGGGCGTTGACGTAGCCGTCGGGCGAGCGGAAGGAGACGGAGCCGCGGGGATCGACGGTGCTCTGCCACCCCGCCTCGGCAAGGGGCAGGAGACCGAGGGCCAGGACTCCGGCCTGGAAGGGCTCGCGGGAGCCCGACCCGGCTTCGTCCAGCATGGCGAGCGCCTCGTCGACTACGCCGGCGATCAGCTCGGGCGGGGCCAGGTCGCCGCTGGTGATGCGCCAGGCGACGCTCGCTCCCCGGTGCTGGGCACCCCAGACCCGCCAGGCGGCGCTCTGCCGCGTCGGGCTGTCGGTGCCGTCGGGCCAGGCGACGCCGAGCCTGCCGCACGGGCTGGTCATCGTGTTCGTGCCCAACGCCCAGCCCTGGGAGGCGAGATGGATCTTGATCTGTTCGGCACCACCACGGCCGGGTCCGGCGTAGTGGCGGGGGGTTACGGTGACCAGCTCCGCTTCGGGCTCGGGGCTGAGGGCCGGTTCGACGGCGGTTCGGTCGGGGGTGGTCGGCAGCGGGTTCTCCAGGTCGGTCGGGGGCGCCAGCTGGGGGCGCCATCGCGGCAGGGTGGCGACGGCGGCGGGTTCGATCGTGACGCGGGCCAAGTGGTGGGCGGGGATCTCGCTGCGGCGGCGCAGCGCCGCGTCCGAGGCCAGCGCCACCGCGGCCATGCGCAGGATCGCCTCGGGAGCCCACGGCGAGGCGATGACCTCCCACGCCAGCTCGGAGCTGGTGTTGCCCAGGCTGAAGGCGAGCGTGCGCTCCGGGTGGGAGGGCACCAGGAGGGTGGCGGCGCCGGGCGAGTGGATGAACGTCCGCCAAGGGCCCTGCTTGATCGTCCATCCGGCGTCGGAGAGGATCCGCGCGATGTCGTCACCGGCCCTGCGGTCGGCAAGGACGGTGGCTGGGTCGCTGTCGAGTCGGCCGGCGGCGTCCAGGACAAGGCCGTGGGTGAGTTCGTAGGGCGTTTGGGGGCTGAACCAGGCACACCAGAGTTCCGTGGCGTCCTGCTCCCCGCTGTCGTAGGCGGAGAGCTTCCAGTGGTTCTGGAGGATGCGGCGGCCGAGGGGGAAGTCGCCGTGCTCCAGGGCCATGCGGCGGCAGGGGCTGACGAGCAGGGGTTCTTCGGGGGTGCTGTCCGGGTCGTGCTCCCACCCGTACGCGGAGACGAGGTGGTCGCCCAGGTCGCTGGGCGCGGTGCCGGTGCCGGCCAGCTCCAAGGGGCGGACGGCGACCAGTTCGTCGGTGTCGGTGGGCAGGTCGGTCTCCAAGAACGAGGGGTGGGCGGAACGGCGCCGCGTCGTCCGGGACTCCGTCGGCGGTCACCGCCGTGAGGCACCCGCGGTCGCGGGGTGAGCGGCGGCCGGGTTGCCGGCGGGCGCGCTGGTGCTCGTGGTGGACTGGGCCGGCAGCGAGCGGGTGATGGCGGCGGCCCGGCGGCCGGTAGCGGTAGTGAGGGACTGCGCGGTGACCGGGGTGACGACGACGACCTCCCGGTCGGTGGCATCCAGGCGCAGGTGATCGGGATTGCGGATCAGGGGCCCGGGGTCGGCAGCGTCGCGGCACAGGGCGGCAGCTAGCCGGGAGGGGGTGTTCGCGCTGATCTCGACCTCCCAGAATCCGAGCGCCCGCCGACAGGAGATGCGGGCGGCCGGTCGGCCGCGGAGTTCGTACAGGGCGTCCGGGGGTCCGCAGCGGGCGCTGAGGAATCCATCGGGCGACTCGAAGCTGGCGGCGCCCTTGGGGGTGACCTCGCTGGTCCAGCCGGCGGCAGCCAGGGGGAGGAACCCCAGCGCCAGGACGCCCGACTCGAACGGCATCCGGCCGGCCTTGTCGGCTTCGTCCAGCATCACGGTCGCCTCGCCGATCAGACCCTCGACGATCTCCTGGGGAACCAGGCGCCAGCCGGTGACCCGCCAGGCGACGCCCGCGCCGCGGTGCTGGGTGCCCCAGACCCGCCACGGTGCGTACGTCCGCTCGCGTCCCCAGCCTCGCGGCTTGTCCGACTCGGTGGGCCAGGCGACGCTCAGCCGGCCGCACGCGCTGGTGAGGACGCCCTCCGCACCGACCCATCCCTCCGCCTCGAGACGGTGCCGAAGCCGGTCGACGGCGTCAACGCTGGGCCCGGCGTAGTGGCGAGGGGTTACCGCGACCAACGCCGGAGGTGGGCTGGGCCGTTCAGCACCGGCCTCGTCCGACCCGGCGGGCGCGAGCGTCCCCTCGGCGGCGAGGCCGGGCAGCAGCGTCGTCCAGCGTGACTGGAGGGCGGTGCCGGCCGGCGCGGTCGAGACCCGCTCGCGGTGGTGCGCGGGGATCTCACCGTGGCTGCGCACTGCCGAGTCCTCGACCAGGGCCGTCGCAGCGACGCGCAGCAGCACCTCCGGTGTCCGGGGCGACATGGAGATCGACCAGGCCAGTTCGGAACTGGTGTTGTTCATGCTGAACGACAGGGCCCGCTCGGGAAGTTCGAAGGTGTGGGACGCGCCGGTGTGCCCGTGGGGGTGACCATGCGAACGCCGGGGAGAGGGTACTTCTCCTCCAGCCAGCCGCAGGCGGCGAGCAGCTCGCCCGCGTCGTCGGCCACGTCCCGGCGGACCAGGACGCTGCCGGGCTCACTGCCCAGGCGCCGGGCGGTCTCCAGCACGAAGCCGTAGGTGAGTTCGTGCGGTGTCTGGGGGCTGAAGCACGCCCACCACAGCCACTCCGAGGCCGGCGACTCGCGGGCGGTGAGCATCCAGTTGTCGACCAGCGGGAGCTTGCCGGACAGGAAGTCGCCGTGCTGCAGCCGCAGCCGTCCGCAGGGGCTCTCCAACTGCGGGTTCTCGCCGTCGGAGACCACTCGCCACTGGTACTCGCCAGCGAGGTGGCGCAGAAGGTCGAATGGCGCGGTGCCGGGGGCCAGCGAGTTCCAGCGGGCGGACGGCGACCAGGGCGTCGGTGTCGGAATCGGCAGGCAGCGAGGTCTCCAGAAGCGAGAGGGGCAAGGTCAGGACGGGCGGCGCCGCGGAGCCGGCACGGACGCGCTGCTGCCGGTGTGCGGCCGGTCGGACAGCGGCAACGCGGTGGACACCGGCCGGGCCGCGGTGCTCCGGGCGCGAGCCGCACCGGACCGTCCAGTGCGCGGCGGCCGTTCGGCGAGCGTCTGGGTGGTCAGCAGGTTCCGGTGGCGCGCCGGGAGCTGCCCGGCCCGGCGGACGACCGGGGCCAGAAGGGCGGCGGTCGCGGCAGTCAGCAGCGGCTCCGGGGCGGTCGCGCCGAACCGCACCGTCCAGGTGCCCTTCTCGGCGGCGCCGGTCAGCATCACCTCGCTGCCGGGCGCCTCCAGTGGGAAGGAGAGGGCGGCGCGGCGGTCGGGGGCGGAGACCAGCTCGTATCCGTCCCGCTGATGGCCGGACCAGCCGGCCGCGAGCAGGGCCGCGCGGGCGTGGTGGCCGACGAGGCGGCCGGTGCCGGCGAAGACGTCCGGACGGTGGAGGAGGCCGGTGGCGGCCTCGTCGAGCAGGGACTGGGTGATCTCGGCCGGCACCTGGTGGCAGAAGCCGACCGACCAGCCGATCCCGGTCAGGGACAGCGGGGCCGTGCCCGATCCAGTGGAGAGCGCGATTCCGGTGGTGCCGCTCACGAGGACTACGTGGGTGGGCGAGTTGTAGGGACGGAACCAGCCGTGCTCGGTGGTGAGGAGGGAGGGCAGGTCGGTGTCGCCGGGCCCGGCAAGGTGGGCGGGGCGGACGGAGAGGAGCGGGTCGGCGGAGACGGGGGAAGCAGTGGGCACAAATCTCGTTCGGTCAGGGGGCCGGGACTCGGCCTCGGCCCGCAAGCGGGGTGGCTGGACGCAGGGGACCAGCGGAATAGACGACGGCCGGTGGGGTGCCTGCTGGCACGCTCGTCCGGGCGGTGGCCGCGCGGACCCGGCGGCGCCCGTCGTCGGAAGGCGGTCCGGGATAGACCCCACGCTCCTCGGCCAGCAGTAGGGCGTAGTCGAGCCGGGGCAGCAGCCGGCGGCGGACCGTCTCGGCCGCCCGGGCCGGCGACCCGCTGACGGACAGGCCGAACGGCGTCAGGTCCTCCACCGCGCCGGGGTCCGTGCCGGCCGGGACCAGCGGCGCGATCAGGTAGCGGCCTGTGCGGAAGGGACGGGGGACCACGACCAACTCCCCTCCCTGGCCGTCACGTAGCATCCCGAGACGGTCGTTGACGAACTCCAGCAGGGCCCATTGGGTGATCCCGAGGTCCCAGAGCCGCTCGTACACCTCGGTCAGGGCCGCCGACGTGCGCACGTCCGCCAGCTCCGGCCGCCAGGCACCCGGAAGTCGGCCGGCTACCGCTTCGGTGAACGCCTCCAGGGCGCGGCCATCCTTCACCGTCGCTGCCCCCGGTCCACGGTGGTGGTCCGCAACGGTCCGGCCGGGTCGGGCAGCGGAGTACGGGAGGCCGGTGCGGTGCCCGAACGGGCGGCGCTGGAACGGCCGGTGCCCGGCGAGACGACCTCCAGGAACGGCAGGTGCGTCTCGGGCAGCGACCGGCGGGCCCGGAGCACCGGGGCCGGGTCGACGGCGGCCAGCGCCGCAGCGGTGACTAGGTACGACGGTGCGCCGCTGGTGAAGTCGGCGGACCAAGCGCTGAACCGGTCGTCGATGCCCGCGGTGAGTGTCCAGGAGGGAGGGGCCTGGCCCTCCAGCTCCTCGTAGCGGCCGAACTGGGCGGAGTTGTGCTGGAGTTTGACCTTCGGGTCCGGCGCGCTGAACACGGTCCACACGCCGGCGGTGAGGCTCGTCCAGGCGTGCCCGTCCAGCTGGAAGGGCGAGGTGTACTCGGTGCCAGCCGTCCCGTTGTTGCCGGTCTCGGCGACGAGCCGGGTCACCTCGCCGATGACCTCGGCCGGCGTCTTGTAGCTGAAGGTGGCCCTCCAGGTGGGCATGCCCAGCGGGCCGGCCAGCGCGGTGATCTGCCAGGCGTCCCGGGTCCGCTCGGGAAGGTGCGCGACGCGGACGGTCTGGCAGTCGCTCTCCCACAGCCGTCCGCTCCGGATGGCCACGGACCTCCAGCCGGCCTCGCCCGTCAGGGATGCCACCGCCCGCTCAACCGTGCCGGGCCCGGCCAGGTACAGCGGGCTCACGGCGACCGCAGCGTCCAAGCCGTCGCCATTGGCGAGGAGTTCGACGGCGGTCGGCAGCGCTGCACGGGCTTCGGCAGCGCGCCGGTCGACCTCGGCCTGCTCGGCGAGAGCGCGGGCGACCACCCGCTGCGGCAGGTCGTCGGTGGCGCGGACGACCGGGCTGCTGTCGGCGACGGCGCCGTTCACCGCGGCGATCAGGTGCAGCGGCGTACACGAGCTGAAGGCAGCACTCCAGCCCACGTCCGGGTCGCTCCGGGAGATGCGCCAGGTGAAGCCGCGCTGCACGTCGGCCGCCAGCTCGACCGCCGGGTCGACGAGCGGTGCGACGTCGTACTCGACCTCGCCGTCGCCCGACCTGGTCAGCCAGTGGCCATCGGAGCTGGAAGTCGGCCAACCTGCTTCGGAGAGAGCCTCGTTGGCGTCTGCGAGCGTTCCCTCCAGCGACACGAAGGTGCCCGTGCTGTCGTCGACCTCGTCGTAGTGGAGGGAGTCGGCCAGCTGGCCGAGGAACGCCTCGACGATCTCCGGCGGGGTGGCCCCGCTGAATCCGCCGCGCCAGGCGGGGACGGCGAACGGGTCCGAGGCTGCGGTGACCTGCCACGCTTGCTCCTGGCCGGGCCGGTACCCGACGCGGATGCGGTGGCACGGGCTGGTGGCGATCACCTCGGTGAGATACCGGCCGAGGGCCGTTACTCGCCACCGTGACCCGCGCAGGGGCGCGAAGGCGGTCTCGACGGACTCCCGGTCGCCGGGGCCGGCGAGGTAGCGGGGGCGGACCAGGGTCTCGACGTCGGGCTCGTGGTACGGCAGGTAGGTGTCAGGCAAGGGCCAGAGCTCCAGAGTGGGGTGGGGGCGGTGTCAGCGGCCGTGGGGGCGGCGGATGTTGGGCGCGGTCGGCGGCGGCGCAGGAGCTTGTGCGGGCGAAGGCTGGACTGGGGCGACGCGAAGCCGGGCCGCTTGGGACCGGGTGGCTGCCGGAAGGGGCGCGGAGGTGTCCCGGGTCCACTCGTACGCGGCGTCGAGGCTGGCGAACTGACCACGGCGCACCGTGTAGGCGGGGCTCCTGTCGTCGGGCAGCCGCCAGAAGAAGACCTCCGCCGACGGGCTGGCGGTCTGCTCGGTGTCGGTGGCGACCACCCAAGTCTCGTAGGGCGGTTCGTGACGGCTGAAGGTGTCGTGGATCTCGAACCGCTCGCCGCTGCCGCGCAGGAAGTCCTCCAGCTGTTCCGTCTCGGCATCCAACGGGTCGCTCCAGCCGTCCGGCTCCAAGACCCTGCTGGGCTCCGCCCCGCGGCCGACGAGCCAGTTCTGCGCGAGCGGGATCAGCGCGTGCGATGCCATGGTGGCCCGGACCGTGCGGGCGTTCGGGTCGCGGTCGAAGTGGGCGGCGACGATCTGCGGCGCCCCGGCCCGCTCGTGGTGGGCGGCATCCGCGTCGAGCAAGAGGAAGTAGTCGTGCAACCGCGCCCCTGGGCGGCGAAGGGTGTCCGACGCCCACTGCTTCGCGATGATCCACAGCGAACTCTCGAAGTCGAACAGCCGGTTGATGGTCCGGGCGGACACGGCGTCGACCGCCTCGAACTCGTCGAGGTCCAGTTCGTCGCGGGCGTCGTGGAAGGAGGCGATGTACAACAGGCGGTCTCTCTGCTCAGATCAGCCGGCGTCGGTTCGCCGGGAGTAGGTCGCGGCGGCGGCCCGCACCAGCGCCCGCTGCTGCTCGATCGGGAGGGCATCGAACGTGGCGATCTTCGCCTTGGTCGCCGGATCGAATATGCCGCTACCGGTGTCGGCCAGACCGGCGGTGCTGAGGATCCGGCCGATCACCTCGGCCTCGATCAGCGCCTCGCAGCTGTCGTTCACCTCCCAGTAGATCCGGACGTGGGTGGTGACACCGACCAGGGCCTCGGACAGCGGTCCGCGGTGACCCAGCAGCAGGCCCAGAGCGGCGAGTACATCTTCGGCGGCACACCGCAGCAGGTCGGTGTCCTCCGGATGGGAGAGCCAGCGCACCCCCCTCATCTCGTACAGCTCCTGGGCCAGTTCGGGGTCGCCGGAGTGCTCGGCCTCGGCGGCCAGGCACGCGGCGATGCTCGCCTCGGTGGCGTCCAGGACGCCGACGACATGGTCGAGCATGGCCCGCAGCTCGCTCTCGTAGACGGGCAGCAGCGAGTCGGCGAGTTTGTCGGCGGCCGTGGCCGGGTCGGCGGGAACGACGATCGAGCCGAGCGGGGAGGTACTGGTGTACACGGGCACGTCGAAGGCGATGAGGGGGCAGATCAGGAAGGACCGGCCCGCTTCGGCGGCGGGCAATACCAGCAGCCGGCGTCCGTCGAGGCCGTCGAGCACGGCGCTCTCCGCCATGGTGTCGCGGTCCAGCCCCAGCTCCTGGGCACGGCGGCGGTCCCACACGCGGTAGTAGAAGTGGTGGCGAAGCTCGGCGTCGTCGCGCAGGTCCAGCTCGGTGGCCTCCCACTGGTCCGGGAGTCGCTCGGCCAGGGCGTGCGCGAAGTCCGCCAGGGGGCTGAGGGGGTTCTGAGGGCTGGTCATGATCGGATTCCTTCGGCGGACTTCTTCGTGGACAGGTGGTGCAGGACGCGGGGCAGGGTCATCGCGGAGTCGAGGCGACCGGCGGCGAAGTGCACGATCTGCCCTCCGGCGCCGACGTCACCGGGGCGGGCCAGGCTGTAGCCGGCGGCGACGTTGTCCTCGCCGCGCCGGACGCGGACGATGACCCCGCGCTCGGCCAGCGCGGCGAAGTAGCCGTTGGGGTCGGCCGCCTCGGACAGCGCCAGGTGCATCTGCCGCTGCAGCCACACGCGGGAGGGCTCGCTCCAACCGTGCCGCTCCGCCTTGATGATCTCGGCGCTGGTCGGGTAGCTCGTGCTGGTCCGCTCGCCGATCCCGACACGGCGCAACCCCCACTCGGCCTCAATGGCCCGGCACTCGGCCTGCGCCCGCATTGCGTCGCGGTGCATGCCGGGCCGGGCGCCGGAGGGCAGGACGGTGACGGCGGCGAGGTGGATGTGGTGGACGGCGTGGCGCACCGCCACCCACCGGCAGCCGGGGCCCTCCTCCGGCTCGAGACCGGTGGCGCGTACGACCCGGCGGGCCACCTGGGCCCACTGCTCGTCGCCGAGGATGGGGTCCTCTGGTGCGGCGCGGACGGAGCAGTGCCATACCCGGTTCGGCGGCATCGCCCCCAGCTCGGCGGCGCGCAACTGGGCGTGCTGGTCGAGGCGGTCAGCGAGCCGGCCGACGCTCGCGCGCGGATGGCGTCCCGGGTCGGGGGCGCCGTGCAGGTCCCACGCGGCGACGAGGTGCGGGTCCTCGTGTTCCTCGCGCCGACCGGGGCCGTAGAGGTAGGCCAGCAGCGGGCGGATGCCGTTGCCCCGGGAGACGTCGGGGATCACGACGCCTCCAGCACGGTGTCCAGGACGGTGTACGTCTGCTCGGCGACGGATGGCAGGGCCGCGAGCGCGGCCTCTCGCCCGGGTCCGTCGCTCGAGTTGCGGACGGTGGCGACGGCGGCGTTCAGCTCGCCCGCCACGCGGTCGAGGGCTTCGACGAGCGGGCGCCGCGGGTCGCGGTCGGGTCGGTGGAGCGGATCGCCGCACTGGGCGGCGGCCAGGGCGGCGTTGCCGATGAACCCGGCGATCGTGAGGCGCTCGGCGGCGGCGCGCTCGCCGATGGCGGCGATGGCGGCGGGGGTGAACCGCACCGTGGTCTGCACGCTGCGGCGCTCCGTCGTGCGCGGTCGTCGCTGCGGCCCGGCGGCGGCCGGCGACTGGGTGCTGTCGGGCGAGGTGATGCGCGGTCCTTCCAGGGAGTGAGGGGGCGTCAGCGGCGTTGCGGTCGAGTGGGGCAGCCCTCGGTTGTAGCGGGCACCGGGGCGTTGGGGGCCGACACGGTGACCGCGACCGAGCTGTGCGCCTTGGCGCCGGCGGCGCGGGCGCTGGGGGTACCGGTCAGCGGTGGCAGCGGATTCTCGGGATGCCCCAGCCGGTCGACCCAGCTCCGGGCGGCCTCGACGGTGGCGAAGCCGCCCTGGCGCAGGGTGTACGAGTGATTCGCCGTGTCGACGTCCTCGTAGAAGAGGCGGATCGGCTGCTGCCCCGGATCGGGTCGGGTATCGGTGGCGATGATCCACGTCTTGTAGAAGTCCGGGCTGTCGTGGGTGTAGTCATCGACGAGCCGGAAGCGGTCTCCCGAGGCGGCCAGGAATTCCTCCAGGCCCCGGGTGGCCTGGTCGGTGCTCATCGGGTCCTCGACGTCCACGGTGAGCTGCTCCGGGTCGGCGCCGCGGCCCACGAGCCAGTTCTGCGCGAGAGAGGCGATGGGGTGGCGGCTGTAGTCGAAGCGGTACGTGCCGTCCCCGAGGTCACGTTGGACGTGGATGGCCGCGTACTGGGCCAGGCCGGGGACGTCGTGCCAGGTCATGGTGCCGTCGTGCACGACATAGAAGCTGTCGCGGAGGAGCTCGGTGTGCGGATTCGTCGCGTGCTGGACCGCCAGAGAGGTGTACATGTCCAGGCTGAGAGCGAGGTGGTCGAGCCTCGACTCGTCGTCGGCGGTGACGGGGCGGAGGTCGTCGACGTCGAAGCGGGTGTCTTCGAGGGTTTCGAGGGTGGTGATGGGTGGTGTCCTTCTCGCGTCAGCGGCGGTGGGAGGGGGCTCCGGCGGAGGGCGGTGCGGGTGCTGCCAGCGGCAGGCCCGCTTCGGCTGTGGCGAGGGGTGTGGTCCGGCTTCGGGCCGCCGCCGCCCGCGAGTCCCCGGCCTGCGGCGGCTGGTCAGCGGCGGCATGCTGGTACCGGTTGGCCAGGTCTTCGAGGCCGCGGCTGGCGAGGGCGAAGCGGGCTCCGACGGTCTCCAGCTCGACGCCGGTGAAGCGCAAGACGCCGTTGGTCTGGACCGCCCCGTGCTTGCCCTCGGCGACCTGGGCGAGCGTCTCGCCAGCCCGGGAGGCCGTCGCGCGCAGCTCCCGGTCGAGGGTGTCCACCTCGTACGCCTGGCGCTCCACCAACTCGGCCAGAGCGTGCGCCGGCGACCCCTTGGGATGCCGTTCGGGCAGCTCCCAGGAGTTCTCGATGCCGAACCGGCCCTGGAGGAGCTGCTGGCCGGCGAACACTCGCCGCTGAGGCCGGGGCGCCGCAGGCTCAGGGCTGGATGCCGGGTCCACCAGGATGAGACGGATCCGCTCCAGGTTGCCGAGCCACTGCTCGCCTCGCTCCCGGACGTACCAGCGGTTCACCTCGGCGTCGGCGTGGGCGAGGACGCGGTCGAGGGCTGCGGCAGCCTTCGGTCGGAGGTCCGTCGGCAGAGGCGGGACCGGCTCGCGCGGACCACTGTTGAGGTTGACGTCGTCTCCGCCTGGGCACTGCGAGGCGATGACGGCCGCGGCGGCGACGACCTCCTGGGCCATGTCGTTGTCGAGCGGGCCCTCCGGCATGGAGACCGCGACATCGAAGAGGCGGTGGAGCCACGGCGGCAGCTCGCTGTCGAAGAGGCTGTCGAAGCGTTCGGCGGTGCCGACGGCGGCGTCGTTGTGGAACGGGCCGGTATCCCAGCTACCGATGGAGATCTCCTGAGTTGAGGTCTGAGGCGGGCCCGACGAGCGGGCTTTGGGGTCGAGGGGCCGGTCAGCTTCGGGACCGGGCAGTCGGCGAGGAAACGGCGACGCTGACGGCGGGGGCCGCCTCCGGGGCGGTGGGCAGGGCGACCGGCCGGGTGCGGGCGGCGGCCGAGCGGGCGGTAGGCCGTTGCAGCGCCTCGTACCGGGTCTGCCCCTCGGAGGTGAGGGCCAGGTCGTGGCCCCGGACCAGGTCTTGGCGCTCGTAGTGGTCAACCAGACCCTTGCCGATCAGGGCGTCAACGGTGGCGACCTTGACATCGGCCCCGCCGGCCACGACCCGGAGCGACCCGTGGCGCACGCTCTCGTAGATGGTGACGGTGGACGAGCCGACCAGCCGCAACGCCTCCTCCTGCCGCACCGGCAGCCGGCCAGTCGCTGGTGCCCTCTTCGCCGGCGGCACCGGGGCCGGGGGCGGGACGAAGGCGGGCAGTTCCTTGTAGATGCCGATCAGCGCGGTGAGCGAGCGGTGCAGTTCGGTGCGGCGGGTGACCAGGAGGTCGATGTCGAGAGCGCTGTTGCGCAGGATCCCGTTGGTGACAGGCATGGTGGTGTCGTGGCCGGCCGCGATGCGCTGGAGGTCGTCCTGCAGGGAGGCGGCGAGAGCGACCAGCCGGGTCTGCACGTCGTCGAGCTTGACGGCGGTGGTGGCGATCTCGTCGGCGACCGCGCCGTGGAGGGTCGCTGTGCGGTGCCCGGGCAGGTCGCGCACCCGCTGGACCTGGAGCTCGGACCACACCGTCCGGCTGCCCAGGTCGGTGTTGCCGGGTACCCGGGGCCTCCACGCGGCGACCGGGATTCCGCTGTTCGCACTCACGCCGCGGCCAGCTGCCGCGAGGTGATGATGGCGATGCCGGTGGCGACGGCGTCCTGAATCGTTTCCACCAGCGGCACGCCAGCCGTGGCCAGGCGCTTCGCTCCGTGAAGCCCCGTGGTGTGCAGCACCGGGACGGCCCCGACGGCGTGTGCGGCAACGGCATCGTCCACGCTGTCCCCGATCACCAGGGTGCGGGCCGGGTCCACCTCCGGCCCGAGAGCCTGGATGTGCGCGATCATGGCGGGCGCCTTGCTCGGAACCGACGGCCCCGGCCGGCCGTCGACCCGCTCCAGCAGCCCGGTGATGCCGACCGACTCCACCTCGCGGACGAGCCGCTCGTGCGGCGCGAGCGACAGCAGGCTCTGACGTACGCCCCGGGCCCGCAGGCCCATCATCAGCTGCCGGGCACCCTGCTGGAGCTTCACCGGCCGCTGGGCGAGTTCGGCGAGGAACGCCTCGTCGGCGGAGTGCCACTCCTCGTCGCCGAGCTGGCGGCCGAGCAGGTCGCCGTAGAAACTGCGGATCGGCATCCGGTGGAGCGCCTGGTAGGTCTCCACACTGATCGGCTCGCCGCCCAAGCCGGGCAGCGTGGCGTTGAGGGCGGCGACGTGGTCGCCGAGGTCGTTGCGAAGCGTCCCGTTCCAGTCCCAGACGATGGTGATCGGCGCGGGCTTGGCCGGGTTGGTGCGGCTGTGCAAGAAGTCCAGCTCCAGGGAGAGAGGGGAGAGATCAGGGAAGGGTGAGCCGACGTCGCCCCACACCGAGGACGGCAGCGGCCACAGCCGCGCCCATCAGGGGAACGGCGGCCGTGGCGGCGTGGCCGGAGGCGGAGAGTTGGCCGGCGACGGCGGTGCCCGCGGCCTGCCCGAGACCGATCACCGCGATCAGCCAGGCGGCGGCCTCGGTGGCGGTGTCGCGGGGAGCCAGTGCGTCGCAGGCCACGAAGGAGGAGGCGAGCCACGGGGCGAGGAACAGCCCCGGCAGGACGCTTGCCGTGATCATCAGCCACGGCGGTGCGGGCAGCAGCAGGACGGCGAAGGCAGCGGCGTACGCGCCGCCGACCGCGGGCAGGGCCCGGCTGGGTGGCCACGGGCGCTTGAGCCGGGCCCATGCGGCGCCGCCGACGAGGCTGCCGAGCGACAGCGCCGCCGGGAGCACGCCGGCGAGCCATCCTTCCTGGTGCCGGTCGGCGTAGGACAGCGCCAGGACGGTGAACGAGCCGAGCGTCACCCCGAAGAACACCGAGGCCGCGAGCAGGACCAGCAGACCGGTCGAGCGCAGCGGACCGAGCCAGTGGACCGCGCGTGCCACGGACCGGAAGCGGGCCGGAGGGCGGGCGGCGACGGCCAGGGTGCCCGCGCTGCCGGCCACCGCGCAGGCGACCAGCGCCAGGTCGGGCGAGGCGAGCAGGCACACGGCGGTGGCCAGCAGCGGTCCGGCGACGAACACCACCTCCTGGGAGGCGGAGTCGAGGGCGAAGACCTTGTGATGGCGGCGCGGTTCGACCAACCGGGTCCACATCGCCCTGAGCCCGGCCTCGAGCGGCGGCGTTGCCAGACCCGCGGCGACCGACAGCACGCCGGCGGCCAGCGGCTGTGCGGCACAGTCCACGAAGGCCAGAGCGGTGAACGCTCCACCCGAGACCGCTGCGGCGGGCACGGCGACGGCGGCCAGGGTCGAGCGGTCGACCACCCGGCCGAGCAGCGGCTGACCCACCGCCCCGGCCACCGCGTACAAGGCGGCCAGGACGGCACCGAGCGCGGTGGAGGCGTGATCGGCCCGGGCCGCCAGGAGGACGGCGATCGGAGCCATCGCCGCTGGCAAGCGGCCCACCAGGGTGCCCGCCAACAGCGGGGTGACGTGCGGGGTTCGCAGAACGGACCGCTCACGGGACGGGCCGGCACCTACCGGAGGCACTGGCTGGGAGCTGTCACCGCCGGCAGGAGTGGACGTGCTGATCGTAGGAACGGAGGACGGGGAAGACGTGATCATGGACCTCGGGTGGGATCGGCAGTCCGGTAGGGCGGGGCTCGTCAGCGGCGGTGAGCCGAGGCGGCGACGAGCAGCGGAGCTGGCGGCTGCGGAGCCGGGGCGTGCGAGAAGGAGATGTGAAGGGTGATGGTGCGCAGGTCGGCCGCCGCCGCCCGGGCACTCACCGGCTGCTCGGCGCCCCGCGGTGAGGAGAACAGCTCGCCCTGCGCCGGGCTCTTCATGACGACGGCACTGGTGCCGGCGGCGGCCAGCGCGGTACCGGGCCGGGCCGGCGCGGCCGAGTGGTGAGCGGCGGAGGTCCAAGTCGACAGGTCGCTGTACACCCGGCCGACCGCCAGGCCCGCCTCGGTGGCGCTCCACCGGTAGACGCGGCGGGTGCCGCTGCGGGCCACGAGCCCGCGCTCCTCCAGGGCGAGCAGTCGCTGGTACGCCGCCGCCTTGTCACGGGCATTGAGCGAGGTGACCAGGTGCGGGTAGGCCATCGGGTCGCGGCCGGCCAGCTCGCTCAGCAGCGGGACGGCGTGGGAGCTGGCCAGCAGGCCCAGAACCTCCTCGATCATCTCGGGCGCCTGCTCGCCCGCCACACCCGGACGGGGGTAGCGCTGGGCCCAGGCGAGGGCGGAGGCGTGCACGGGCGCCAGCGCCTGCCCCTTCGCAGACAGCGCGACGTCGAACCGGGACGCGCCGGTCGGAATCCGCGTGGCGACACCGGCCCCCGCGAGCGCACGGACGACCGAGTACGCGCTGCTCACCGGGATCATCGGGTCGGCCTCCAGGAGGTCGCCGCTGCTCGCCGCGCCCTGCCGCAGCGCGTGGACGATCCGGGTGGCCCACCGGATGGAGAGGAGCTCGGCGGCCCGCTGGACGGCGCTGGTGGAGGACTGCGACGTGACGGGCGTGGTGGCGGTGGCGGTCGACACTGGTAGATCTCCGATTCAGGCGTGCGGTTGGGCAGTTGGGCGACGTCAGCGCTGGCGGGCGGGCGGGGAGAGGGCGACGGCCGGCGATACCCCGGCCGGTGCGGAGACCGAGGCGGCGGACTGGGCCGGGGAGGTCCGGGTGGAGGCCGCGAGGGCGGCCTGGAAACGGGCCGGCATCCCGCGCTTCACCTCGTGGCTGGCGGCCTGCCGCAGGCGGCGGGCCGCAGTCTCGTAGACCGCGACCCCCCGGCGCTCGCCGACGGCGACCAGGTGGATGCCCTGCAGATGACGAGGGTTGTGGGGTGCACGGCGTTCCACGTAGACGAGCCGATAGTCCAGCGCTTCGTCGAGGTAGAGCTTCCTGGCGCCGCGCAGGTCGCGCTCGCCTTGCTCTTCAAGGAAGGGGCCGCGGACCTCTGCGCGCACCAGCCGGCCGAGGTAGCTCAGGGCCAGCATCCGCACGTGCTGCGGTACGGACAGAAGGTCGTCCAGCGCCTCGGGGTGGGAGCTGAAGGCGGCGAGCGGCCGGGTGGTCGTAGTCACCGCACGGCCCTTCGAGCAGTGGTCGCCGCCGTGGCGGTGAGCGCGGGTGCGGGCTCCGCAGCGGCCGTCCGGCGCTGGCCGGACGAGGTACGGGTGCGCGCGGCGTTGGCCTGCGGGCTGACCACGACGGCGACGTCTCCGTCGGCGACCGGAGGCAGTGACGTTCGCCGGTTCTCCAGCCACTGCTGGGCCTCTTGCGGCGAACTGAACGAGCCCTCGCGCAGCTTGTACCCGCGGTCCGGGTCGACGGTCTCCAGGTGCAGCAGGAAGGGTCGCTCGGCTCCGGCGGCGCTGCCGTCGCGCAGCATCGCCCAGGTCTCGCCGGGCTCCGCGCCGTGGTCGACGAGCCGGTAGCGGGAGCCGGACTCCAGCAGGCGGGCGGCGGCCGAGGCGCTGCGGGCGTCGGCCGGGGCGCCGGGGTGGCCGGACCGGTTGAGGAAGGCGTCGCTCTCCGCGCCGCGCTGGACGAGCCAGGCCGCGGCCAGGGCGAAGGTGGGCAGGGTCGCGGTGGCGAGGGTGAACGTCTCGCCGTCCTCGTCGTAGTGCAGGTGAGCGGTGACCGCGGCGTAGCCGGAGACGTCCTCGAAGAGGAGGAAGTCGTCGCTGCTGCCGTCGTGGTCGTGGTTGACCTCGGTCAGCAGCTCGTACGCATCCTCTGCGGCGAGGAACTGCACCTGGGCCTCGGCGGAGGCGGCGTCCGCGGGACGCCATCCGGGCAGGTTGAAGTCGGGCAAGGGTCGGCTCTTTCGGTCAGGTGAGGGGGCGGTCGGCAGGGGTGGTGTCGGTCAGCGCGGGGTGCGGCAGCACGCGGTGGCTGATGTGGCCACCGCTGCTGGTGCAGGCGGCGAACGGCCCGTCGGCGGACCGGAGCTTCATGAGCGCGGGCTCCAGGTGGTCGCGCTGCCAGGAGCTGGGGCCGGCGGCTCCCGATTCGGGGTCGAGGGCGGCCTGCCAGGACAGCCAGACGGCGTGCAGCCGGGCGACGGCCTCGGGGTGCTCCTTCCAGCGCGGGCACCAGGGCTTGCCGGCGGTGGTCTCGGGGCCGTAGATCTTGGTCCAGATTTCGTCTACCCATGGGGTCATCAGCTCCAGTTCCTGGTCGTACTGCGGGTCGTCGAAGGCGAGGATGAACAGCGGCTCTGCGCCGCCGATGGCGTCCAGATCGTCGCCGTCCTCCGGGGGAAGGGCGGTGGTCATGCTGGCCAGCTGCTCGGCCTGCAGGTCGAATCCCGCCGCGAGAGCGGACAGCTTCGCGGTCAGCACGTCGATCTGGGAGTTGGTGTAGCCGTCCGGCGCGGACGTGGGGTCGGGCTCGGGGGTGGTCAAAGGGGCGGGTGCCTCTCGTCGGCGGGTGATGACACGAGGATCTGCGCTCGACGGCCCGACGTATCGGGCCGAACTTGGTGTATAAGCACCGTCCGCTCACCGCCGCCCGCACCAGCGGGCGGCAGCGAGCAGATCGGCCACATCGAGCAACTGCAAGGCAGAGCTGGCCTGTTGGGGAACAACACCGTTGCCCAGCGCGGTCAGCTGGGCGGAGCGGGACAGACCCGGAACGGCTGTGACATGGCCCTCATCGACGCCCATGATCCACTCGACGAAGGCGGGGGCGAGCCGGCCTCGCTCGTCGGTCGGCGCCGGTGCGGGCCGGGTGACGCGCTCCCACCGGGCGATGGCCGGCCCGTACGGGCCCCACCGGTTCAGTCCGAGCTGTCCTGCTCCCAGATCGGCAGGACCACCGCCGACAGCGGCGGACGGAACCCCGCCCCGGGTTTCCGTCCGGGCGTCCCGGTGTCCGAGGCCCTCGGCGTCGGCAGCAGCTGGGCCGCCGCCGACGGCAAGGTCAGGTCGCCCTTGCTGCCACGGCTGTTGGGCCCGCCGTGCGTCCCGTCGGAGGCTTTCGGGGTCGGGAACAGCAGGTGCTCCACCTCGTCGCTCAAGTTCGGCCCGTGGCCGCCCTGGCGCCGCTTGTCCGGGTGCTGACTCCCGCCGATCACGCCCAAATTGCTGGTCGGGGTCTTCAGCAGGGTGACCGCATGCCCCAGGTCCTCCCGCTTCGCATCCGGCCCCTTCGCATCGCGGGCCTTCGGCGTCGGAAGGCCAGGCGACGAGGAACAGCCGCTCCCTGCGGTGGGGGGCGCCGACGGCGGCTGCGGGTAGCACCGTCCACCGCGCATCCATCCCGAGGTCGGCCAGGTCTCCGAGAACCGCGCCGAGTGCCCGCAGAGCAGGCTCACCTCCGCCGTCTCCCAGATCGCACCAGCCGCACTCCAAGTCGCTATCGGCTGGCGAGGCAGCGGCTGCGCTGAGGATTCCGCGGACGTTTTCAATGATCACCACCTTCGGCTTGAGGACGTCGATCGCGCGGGCGATGGTCAGCCACAGTCCGGAGCGGGTGCCCTTCATCAGACCGGCCCTGCGGCCGGCGACGCTCAGGTCCTGGCAGGGGAAGCCTGCCGTGAGGACGTCGATCGGCTCGACGTCGCCCCAGTCAACTTGTGTGATATTGCCGTGATTTGGCGTCTCTAGGCCAGTGGTGGGCGAGGATCGAGGCAGCGTTGGGGTTCATCTCGGCGTGCCACGCCACGCTTCCGCCGAGGACGGCCTGGACGCCCAGGTCCAGGCCGCCATAGCCGGAGCACATGCTGCCGATACGCGGCCACCCGCCGCCCGGCGACGTCATCGGCGGGCCCCGCTGCGGGCGGTCGAGGCGCGCACGGCGGGCGGCGAGACCTGCACGGCGGCGCCGGGGCCGGCGGCCTTGCGCGACGTGACCGGCTTGGTCGGCCGCTGGTACAGGGAGGTGGAGCGGGTGAGGACGATCGCCTCCTCGCCGGAGAGGGTGAGGAAGTCCGGCTCCGGGCCGGTCAGGTCCGCCGCGACCTCCTTGATCTTCCAGACCGCCTCTTCGAGAACTCCCCGGGAGGACGACAGGGACTTGAAGTAGGCGGTGCGGTGCGGCCACCGGTCGGCCTCGGGGCTGATCCGCTTGAGCGTGACGGCGACCAGGGCGGGCTGGGCGCGCAGGATCGCCTTCGCGGTCAGCAGCCCGGCGTAGGCGTAGGCGAGGCTGCGGCGTCGCCAGGCGATGTCCTCGGGCCTGGTGGACTCGGCGGGTGTGGTGCCGTACTCGTCGACGACATTGGCCAGCAGCCTCTGCTGCACGTCGGTCATGGAGTCCAGGACGGCGCCGAGGCGGTCGGGGAGCGGATCGCGGTGGCAGTAGATGCTGAACAGCTCTTCGCTGAAGTAGTGCAGATCGGCGGCGGTGCCGAGCAGCCACTGGGCCTGGGTCTCGGTGGAGGTGGTGGTCAGGGTGGGTCCTTGGGGTCAGCGGCGGGGAGCGGGGGCACTGCTGCGGGGCAGCGCGGCGATCGGGAGGGGGTCGGCGCGGTGGCCGGGCAGGACCCGGCGAAGGCGCTGGGTGACGCTGAGCGCGGCGGACCGGCGGGGCTTGGCCGGGACGGCGGAGACGCCGGCGGAGGCGAGGTGGTCGGCGTCGATACGCAACTGCCCAGCGGTACGCCGCAGTTCGGTGGAGGCGGCACCGTAGACGGCGGCGGGGTCGACCGGCTGGGCGTCGGGCAGAGCCCAGACGTCGGCGCTCACGGCGTGCTGGAGCAGGTAGGACAGGTGCCGGGTGGCCTTGGTGACGCGGCCGTGAGCTCGGGCCAGGGACAGCGCGGTGAGCCGGGCGGCCGTCATGGTGGTGGGATGCGCCGGGAACTGGTCGGAGAACTCGGCCGCGGCGAGCGCGCTGGTCTGCAGCTCCTGCATCGCGCGCAGGTGCCCGGCGACGTCGCGGGCGTCTGGCACGCCGGCGGCGGAAGCGGCGCGGGCGGTGGGCAGCTTCGCGGCGAGGGCCTCGGCCTGCTGCGCGACATCGCGCAGGTGCCGCTGGTATGCCTTGACCTCGGAGGTGGGACGGGCGGTGGGCGTGGGGACTCCATCGGTTCGGGAGCTGCCGGGCGGCCGGCAGGTTCGGTGCGTCGTCGGATGAGGCCGCAGCCGGAAGTCGGGCGGGGCCGACGGGGTGTCAGGTCCGCCGCAGCGGTACGACCGTCGCCGACGGAGCGCCGGAGCGAGCCGGCGGTGCGGGTGGCGTGGCGGGAGGGGAGAGCAGGACCAGGGCCGGCGAGCGGCGAAGCGCCGCGTCCACGCGGCGCTCGGCATCGCCCGCGGCCGGTGGGCGGTGCCCGGCCGGGACGACGGGGCGGCGGCGGGAGGCGAGGGCGGTGACCTCGGGAAGGCCGGAAGCGGTGTCCACGGCCTCGCCCAGCGCTTCGGCCGCCGAGTGGACGGTGCCGCGGGCGGTCGTGAGAGAGCTGCGGGCGCTGCTCAGCGCCTCGGGCGTCGGCGCCGGGTCGGCGAGTAGGTTCGCCGCCCGGGCCAGCGCGACCTGGGCGAGGGTGAGGGCCGTCGTCGTGGCGGTGAAGACGCCGAGCCCGGCGTCGGGGCCCGCGATGTTCGTCGCGCGGAAGAAGCTCTCGTCCAGCGGAACCGCGATCAGCTCGTGCAGGCGCACCATCGGCCAGGCCAGCTCCCTGACCTCGGGCAGTGGCTCGTGCGGGGCCGGTGCGGGGATGGCGTCGGCGAAGGCGGCCAGCTGCGCGGCGAGGTCGCCCAGCGTGTCGAGATCGTCCTGCCGTAGTCCGGCCGGGGCGGGCGGCAGCGGAGGGTCGGTGCTCAACGGCGGCTCCTGGTAGGCGAGGTGAGGGGAGGAGCGGGCGCGTGTGCGGAGTCGGCGGGAGTCTCCGCCGGCACAGGCGCGAGCCGGTCGGTGAACGCGCGAATCTCCTCGGCTCCCTGGGCCGCGCACCGGTCCGCGGTCTCCAGAGCGATGCCTGTGTGTTCGGCCTGGCGACGGCGCAGTTCCGCGGCGGGGCTGCCCGGTTTGGCCGGGGTGGCGGTCGTGCACTTGATCGAGAGATCGAGGGCGGCGCCCAGGTGCCGGTGGACGGTGGCGGCGCGGCTCATCGCGGCGTCGTACGCGCTGGCCAGTACGGCCGCGGACGGGTTGTCCGCCGAGCTCTGGCGGCGGTAGTGCTCGGCGTTGTCGCCGCAGTGCCGGATGAACGCAGTCGCCTGGCGGCACTGCTCCAGCAGGGCGTCGCGGTCGGGGATGCCGGGGACGGGCCCGGAGGGGGTCGCGGCGGCGTTGTGCCCGAGGGTGCGCAGCATCCCGGCGACCGCCGTCAGGTCGTTGCGGTATGCGGACGGAGCGGTGCCGGACACGGCGCCGCCGAAGGTCGACGGGCCGGCGGTGGTGGGCGGCCTCACCGGCGCCGCCCTGCGACGGCGGCGTGCTGTCCGGGGAGGGCCGGCAGCGAGGCGACCGTGCAGGCGCTCGGGCCGGCGGCGGTGTGGGCGGTGGCGGCGACAACTCGCGGGGCCGGACGGCCGACGCCGGAGACGGGGACGGCGAGCGAGCGAGCGTCGCGGCGCAGGTCCTCGCAGGCGCCATCGAGGGCGAGGCGGGTGCGCGAGAGCGCGAGATTGAGCTGCTGCGAGCCGCGCTCGCGGACTTCCTCGGCACGGGGGCCGCCGATGCCGTCGACCTCGTAGAGGCGGCCGGCCATGGCGGTCGCCCGGCCGAGGGCGCCGAGCGCCTCGCCCAGCTGGGCGGTCGCCGAGGTCAGGGACCGGACGACGGCCCGGTCGGCGCTCTGGGCGTGGGGGTGGTGCAGGGCGGCGGTGACGTCCAGCAGGTCGTCCTGGCAGTCGCGGACCGCCCGGGTGTGCGCGGCCAGTTCCTCAAGACCCGGCAGGCCCTCCTCGCGGTAGGCGCGCGGGAGTTGGTGCTTGAGGTACTCGATGGTGTCGGCCGCCGCGTGGAGCCGGTGCACGGACTGGGCGCGGGGACGGGGGGTGAAGGTGGGCAGAGGGTTCTCCGTGGATCAGCGGCGGGGGCGGGCGGCGGGCTCGCCCGCACGGTCGGCGGTTCGCGCGGGCGGGGTGGCCGGCGGGGCGGGACTGCGGCTCAGGGCAGCGCCCTTGCGCCGGGCAGTGCCGAGAACGACCGGCCCTCCGCGCTCCGCGGGGGTGGCGGTCGCGGCGCGCAGTCGGTCCTGAACGCGGTCGGCGGGGGCCAGAGCTCGGACCGCCGAGCCGAGCAGCGGGCCGGCGGCGATGGAGGCGTCCAGTGCCATCACCCGGACGATGCCGGCCGAGGTGGCGGCGGCTCGCAGCAGGGCGGCGCGTAGGACGTGCTCCGCCCAGTAATCCGGGTCGCCGGGCATCCCGTCCGAGCAGATCTCCCGGACCCCGGCCACGGAGATCACGCCGGCGGCAAGCGCCCCGCGCCGCTGCACTTCCCACAGCACCGTCAGTTCGTCCAACGGCTCGCGCCGGTGCGCGAGCGCGGCCATCGCCAGGTAGACGGCGCGGTGGCCGGGGTCGACGAAGTCCTCGCCGGTGAGCCAGGAAGCTACCGCGGGGATCCGCCCGGGCGTGCTGAGGAGGCTGGAGAGCAGTGCCTGTTCGTGCTGCCGGGCGGCCTCGATCGCCTTGGAGGGGTTTCCGGCCGGCGGCGGGGTGGGCAGCGGGCGGCGGGAGCGCTGGTCGATCGTGCCCCAGGCGTCGCCGAGCCGTTGGATGACGGCATGCAGGGCACCGGTCAGTTCGACGGTGGCCTCGACCGACTCGCTTTCGGCGGCGGCGAGCAGCCGGTGGGCGTGTTCCTCGAGCGCCCTCCGGACGGCGGTCTCCAGCACCATCCGGCCGTAGCTGGCGGCGTGCTCGGACCGGGGGCAGGTGGAGACCAGGGTTTGGCCGTAGCTGGCGGTGACGCCGGGGACCTCGCTGGCGGCGGTGGCGATGGCGGTCAGCGCCCAGTCCTGCTTCTGGTCGTCCCCGGCATCCGGGGCGAGGGCCGGGTGGCCGGCGGCGTGCTGGGCGAGCAGGATCGCGAAGAACCCCTCGTGGGCCGGACGGTAGAAGTGCCGGGGCTCCAGCCACCCGGCCAGCAGCCCGACCTGGGACGGATCGAGCAGGCAGGCGCCGAGCACCGCCTGCTCGGCCTCCAGCTGCGGGCTCATGTCACGGCTGACCGGCGTCACCGCGGCGCCACCTCCTCGCGGAGAGGGGCGGGGAGCATCAGGTCGCGCAGCCGGTCCAGGTCCTCGACGAGGGCCTCGTCGCGGATCCGGAGGCGGCCGGAGCCCACTGCCAGGTACCAGCAGCCGTCCGCGCGGCTGATCGGCAGGAAGGCCAGGTCGTTGCGGATGATGTCAACTCCGTTGCACAGAAGGGTGGTCGAGGTGGTCAGCGGGAGTGCGTGTGCGGGTTACCGGGGTGTGGCCGTGGCTGCCGTACCGGCGGCGGGTGGCGACAGCGCTACTGCGGTGCTTCCGGCGCGGCCCGCCTCCGAGCGGCTGGTCCTCCGGTTGCCCGGCGGGGCGCCGGCGCGGTCGGCTGGCGAGAGCGGGTCACGCGACCGCCTCACCGTGGCAGCTGAACGGGGAGCAGCCGCCCTCGGGCCCGTCCTCCAGCTCGTCCTCATCCAGGTCCAAATGCGTCTGCAGGGATCGGAGTTCGGCCCGTGTGAGCTTGTCGACCGGCGCCTGGTCGAGGGGCAGGCGCGAGCGGTGCAGGTACGCCTGCCCGAGCAGTGGCCGCCCGTCCGCGTTCGCCCGCGCGTTGCCGGCCCGGATCGCTGCGTCGAACTCCACGACGTCCGCCCACTCCTCGGGAGAGGTGTCGCGGATTTCCCGCCACTGAGCATTTCCGTGAAATGGGCAACCCAGGCAACTCGACTTCGGAGTGGCGCCCCATCCGTGCTCGGCAAGCAGCTTGAGGCAGTCCGCGCGGGACATGCCGAGCTCGATCAGCGGGAAGGTGTGACGGGTGTACCGGACGTCGGAATCCTTGGCCCGGTGGAATTCATCGGTGCTGATACCGATCCACTGCTCGGCATACACGCCGTTCGGAACTCGGGCGGGATGCGGGTACCCTAGGATCTGCCGCACCTGCCGCTTTATCGGCTTAATTTTATACTCGCCAGTACATTGCCGCCGAGTCATTCCCGAACTGCCGTCCTGGTTGAGAATGTAGAGTGGCATCGACGCGAACCTGTGAGCGGGGTCGAGGGCGTCCTTGCGGATGTTTCCGGACGAGACCCGCAGGATCGGTATGTTGGCCGGCCGGGCAATCTTCCGCTCCACCTCGTCCAGGTGCCGGTAAACCTTCGCTGGTTCCCAGCCGGTGTCCGAGAAAACGGCGTAGTCCAGTTTCGGAAGCTCACCGAGTGCCGAAAGAAGGAGTAGCGTTGTGGATTGTACGCCAGCGCCGAGCGAAAGAATTCGAGTGGCCGGTTCAGTGGTGTAAATCATTCGGCACCACCGGCCTTGGCCATCGCCCGTTCGGTGATCAGAGCGGTCTGCCGGGAGCTGGCCGCACCGACCTCGGCGGCACCCGGCTCCTTGTACCAGGGGCGCAGGGTCAGCAGTGCGGGCCGCAGGCCGGTCGCAAAAAGGAGCGCCGACCCCTTCTTTAGGGCGCGGATCTGGTCGGGCGGAAGAATGCGCTCCTGACGCATGCTGACCGAGGTGGAGCGGCCGGATTCCGAGGTCGAATGCGAAATCGTCTCCACGTCATGGTCGCCGACCAGGCGAGACAGTTTGTCGGCGAAATCTGCGTCGTCGATGCCGGAGCCCACGAGTTTGATGGTGGCCGCGCTCCACATGGCGTCCATTCCGGCCTCGCCCCAGACTTTCTGGCCCTGACGGTAGCTCTGGAGAATGGTGATCGGGATGACGCCGCGAGATCCAAGGTGGGAATAGAGGTCGGGTAGGTCCCCGATTTTGCACACATTTGCGGCCTCGTCCAGAATGGCGAGGAGCGGCGGGTCGAGACGGCCCCCGGCACGCTCGGCCTCGATGACCGCGGTGCGCATCACGGAATCCGCCGCAGCCGCGATCAGAGCCGATGCGGAGCCGCCGCCGTCCTTGGACAGCAGGAACAGGCTGTCCTTACGGGTGACGAACTCCTCCGGCTTGAACTCCGGCAGGTCGGGATTCGGCGTGACCCACTTGGAGATCTGCGGATCGAGAAGGCAGGCCGCATACTGTCGGGCCGTTTCGAAAATACCGTCGCGCGTTTCGACCGCACCGGAGACGGTGCCCTGGAGCTGGTCTGCGATGGCGACCATCCCGTGTGCGCGGAGAAGGTCGACCGGGGTGCGGTCGGACGGCACGGCGAGCCACGTGAGGACGTCGGTGATCGGGCGGCGGTCGCAGCCTGCGGCGAGGAACAAGGCGCACAGGGTGTTCTGGGCGGCGGTGGACCAGAAGTCGCCCTGGCTCGACTCGTCGACGGCCGCTGCGACGAAGTGGCCGGCGAGCCGCCGCGCGCCGGGCAGGTCCTTGGCGTCGGCCAGGATGTCCCACCACATCGCCTGCGGGGTGTGGGCGATCTGCTGCGGGTCCATCGTCCACACCCGGCCGGCCTCGGAGCGGGCCTCCAGGCACGCCGTGTAGGCGTCGCGGGCCGCCTTGTTCGAGGTGAGCAGGACGGGGCCGGGGGCGCGCAGGATCGCCGGGACGGCGATGGAGGTCGTCTTCCCGGAGCGCGGCGCCATGATGGCGACCGCGACGTCTTCCCAGTTGGAGCGGACCTCGGGACCGCTGGGGGCGAGGTCGCCGAGCAGGATGCCGGTGTCGTCGGGGTTGATCTCGCGCGGCTTGGCCTTGGAGAGGCTGGGGCGCAGGTCCCGAGCCTTGGCGGTGATCTCGGCGGGCAGTAGCGGTGCCAGTTCGCTGCGGCCCGCGAGGCCGGTCGGCTTGCGGCGGTGCTTGGACCACAGCAGCAGGCCGGCGGCGGTGAGCGCGATCGACAGCAGCGCCGGGGTGATGCGGGTGCTGATCAGCAGCAGGAGCGGGCTGAGGTGCGGGAAGGCCCGGCCGGGGTGGAGTGCGGCGTCGACCGGCTGGAATGGGGCCCACAGGGCGTGGTCGGTGGTTGCGGCGGTGGCGGCGTTGCCGCCGAGCCAGGCGAAGGTGCCGAAGACGGCGACGGCGACGCCCGCGCCGATGAGCGCGTAGAGGAGGGCGTCGGAACCGGGGCTGGCGGAAGGGGATTTGGGCGAGGCGGGCAGGAGCGGGTTCCTTGACGGGGGATTTCGGCCTGCCGGGCAGGGGCGCGCGGCGGCAGGGGCCCAGAGCGGGCGGTGGGCGGGCGGCGATCACGGCGGGACGGAGGCCCGAGACATGGGTGATCGGCCCGTTGGCCGGCGGGTGGTCAGCCGGGGGCGTGGTCAGCGGGAGGCGGAAGCCTTGGCCGACGTAGGTGTGCGGGAGGTGACCGGTGTGGTGGTGGCACCGGTCAGGGCGGCGGGCTGCGCGGGAGGTGCTGTGCGGGTGCGGGCGGCAGTGGCGCGGGGCGCGGCCGAGGCCGGCAACTGCTCGTCGGTCTCGTCCGGGCGTGCCAGTTGGGCCTCGGCGATGCGGTATCCCGCGGTGGTGAGCTGGGTACTCGCGTCCTGCAGGGCGGTGGCCATGGCGGAGCCGGGCAGCAGATCCTGGTTGGCGAGGGTCGCCAGCCGCTGGGAAGCGGTGTCCAGCAGCGCGGTGAGGCGCTCCAGCAGGCCGGTCTCGGGGTCCATCACCGCGAGCGCCACCGTGGTGACGTCCTCCGCCGTGGTGGCCCGGTGGACCTGGGCGGTCGCCTGCACCAGGCGGGCCTGCAGGTAGGCCAAGTCCCGTTCGCCGAAGGTCCTCTCGATCCTGCGAATCGGGAGCGGGGGTACCACCCGGGTGGCGTACCCGGCCTCGGTGAGGAGCTGCTCGGCGAGGCGGATGCGCTGGTTGACATCGTTGTTCCCGGCGTCCTCGGCGGTGAAGATCGCGTTGAAGCCGTCGTTGGAGAATCCGGCGCGGGCAAGTAGGGCCCGGCTGGCCAGGTCGGTGGCCTGGGTCCAGGCGCTGCCGGTGGTGGTGGAGCCTTCCCGGAGAGGGAAGCGGGCGAAGACGATTTCGGTGCGGTCGGGCAGCGGGGAGTCCTTCCGGTTCAGCGGCGTGGGGGGTGGCCATGGCCGGGGTGGCGGGGGTTGAACATGGCGCCCGTGTACTCGACGGCGGTGAACCGGCGGGTGGGATCGGCAGGACGGGCGGGTCGAGTGGCCAGCTTCGCCAGCGCGGCGGCGGACAGGGCGCTGCGGCGGCGGACCACGGGGGCGGGATCGGCGATGGCGGAGGCCAGGATCGCCAAGTACCGCACGGGGGTTGCGTGGCCGAGGACGATCGTCCACTGGTCGCTCCAGTCGGGCCCGAAGGAGGCGTGCGCCATCCAGGCACCCACGCCTTCGCCGCACCGGTCGTCGGTCGAGGTCGGTGAGTGGGTGAGGCTGGTGGTGCCGTCTGGCGACGCGAGGTTGACGAAGTGCGGGTCGTCCTTGAGCTGCCAGCCGGCCTTCAACAGCGGGCGCCAGGCGGTCGTTGGCGAGGCGGTCGGCTCGGCGACCATCTCCTCCGGCATCGTGTACCGGTCGGCGGCGATGGCCTGGACGAAAGCGCCGACGATCTCCCCTGGCGTGTCCTTGGTGAACGTGGCCTGCCAGTAGGGCACTTGATCCGCCGGATGCTTGCGGACGGTGACCCGGTAGAGGTGGAAGACCCGGTGCGGTTCCATGGCGATCTCGATCCGCCGGCACGGGCTGGTGGCGACGACCTGGGCGAGAGATTCGTCGAATCGGTACGGCCACTCGTGGAGGTGGAGCAGCGGTGTCAGGACCGGCAGGGGCCCGGGGCCGGCGAGGTGGCGGGGGCGGACGAGCACCTCGTCCTGGGCCCCGGCCGGGGTGGACGTGGTCAACGGTGGGCTCCTCGGAGCGTCAGCGGTGGGGAGGTTCGACGATGCGGGAGTGCGGCGGCACGGCGATGGCCGGGGCGAAGTGGACCGATGCCGTCGTGCCGGCGGCCCGCAGTGCTGGGGACTGGGCGGTGGCGGCCCGGCTGCGGGTGGTCTCTTCCGCGGCCTCGGCGATGGCGTCGGCGGTGGCGGCTGTGCGGAAGGCCGCGGCGGAGATGGCGGTGGCCTCGGTGAGCAGCGGCTCCCACAGGGGAGGCCGGTCGCCGTACTGCTGGGCGACCTGGCGGCCGATCTCTGTGACGGCATCGGCGAGTTGATGAACTGCGCCGGGCATCAGTGTGAGGCCCAGCAGTACCTCGGCGGCCTCGTGGGCCGTCAGCGAGGGGGCGATCTCGACGATCTCGGAGAACGCGCGGCCGGCACGGGCGATGGCCTGGTTGGCGACATCGAGGGGCCCGGTGGTGCGGGCGTCGGTCAACGGTCCTGCTTTCTACGGGCGCCGCCCGGCTCGGGCTGCGGCGGTGACGACGGGAGAAGGGGCGGGGAGGAGACCTGTCCGGCGGCCAGGTGTGCCGGCCGCTGCCGGGCGGGGACGGCCGATGCTGGCACTGCGGCTCTCGGCGAGCTGGCAGACGGCCAGGGCGAGGGAGCGGTCGCGGCCGGCGTCCACGATGGTGCCGTCCGGTCGGGCGAGCGGCGCAACGAGGCGGGCCTCGTGGTCGCCGACGCGCAGCAGCGCCCACCGGCACGCCACCGAGGCGCCCTCGGAGGCGATGCCGGTGGCGGCCAGGATGCGCCGGGCGGTCTCCTGGAAGCGGTGATCCGCGGGGCCTGCGGCGTCGGGGTCGGTGCGCAGGGTGCACTGCCACACCAACCTGGTGCGCAGGGCCTCGGCGGGCCCGGCCGGCGGCGGCAGGTACGCGGCCAGCGCCGTGGCGAACGCCATCTGGTCGGCCGGGAGGTCCGCGGCGGGACGCCAGGCGTCGATGAGACGCAGGCGGTTCTGCTGCTGGGCGGCGGCGGCCGTGGCGGCGGCGAGCAGGTCGCGGGTGGAGGCGTACCGGGCGATCGTGGGGTGCACGTCACCGTCCCGGCGCCGGCGCGACCGTCTGGCCGACCGAGGCGAGCACCGGCTCCGCGGTCGGGGGCGTACTGCTGCCCGGACGGGCGGCGCCCTGTTCGGCGCGCAGGACCTGCACGACGAGGGAGGAGGCTGCCGCGATCCGGGACGGGCCGACGGGGCCGGCGCTCAGTTCGGGTTCTCCGTGACGCGGTCCGCGCTGGTGGCGGCGGCGGCCAGCTCGGGCAGGTCGGCCGGCTCGGACTCCCGCTGGTCGATCCACCAGCTGGCCTTGTCCAGCGTGCGCAGCTGCTCCTCGACGGCCAGCCACGCCTCCTCGGGGAGGGCGCCCTCGACCACCAGGGCCTGGTAGGCGGTGGTCACCAGCTGGTGCCGGCAACGCTCGCCCCACGCGATGGCGCGCTGGGGGCCCTCCAGCGGCGGCATGCCGAACTGGCCGGCCCAGGCGGTGGCGGCTTCCTGCTCCTCGGCGCGGCGAGCGGCGATCCACGCCTCGCGTTCGGCGGTGTCCTCCTTGCGCTCGGCGAGCCAGCAGTCGCGGCAGGAGCGGGTGGCGAGCCAGCGGGCGTAGGAGGCGCGCTTGTCGGCGGGGCGGGAGGACAGGTCATGGTCAACGGTGTGGCCGCAGTCGTGTTCGACAGACCACCGGGTTCGGACAGCTATGTCGGGTCTCCTGTGAACTCGGTTTGATGGGAAAGGAATTGGGTCAGATCAGCGGACTCGCCGCAGCTGGGAGGCAGGGGGGACCGGGGAAGTCGTCCCTGCTGTAGCCGGGCCAGGGCGCGGGGTGCGCGTGGACTGGAGCCGGGCGATGGTCGCGCGGGGGATCGGCTCGGTCCCGTTCCGGTCGTGCAGCGCCTTGGCGGTGCGTTCGACCTGACTCCCGAGGAGACGGGCGGCGCGGACGGCGGGTCCGAGTGCAGCGGGCTGGTCGAGTGAATCCGCCGCCAGTTGCAGGACTTCCTCGAGCTCGCGGATCACAGGACCGAGGTGGCCGAGGAGGTCGGCCACCTCGACCTCCTCGGCGGGCTCCGGCAGCAGCTGGCCCAGACGGCGCACCGCCCACGAGCCGATGAGGCTCGCGTCGTGCTCGCCAGGCTGGGCGCGGTTCAGGGCATCGGTGTAGGACATCGGCTCACCGGGAGTTCGGGCGTCCGGCGGCCCACGCGATCCGCGGGTCGACGGCCGGCGCGGACGCGGCGGTCATTGCGGCGGCGGTGGCGTGCAGAGCGGCGGAGGAGCGGAGTCGGCCGCTGGTGGCGAGCGCGGCGCGGGCACGGGGGCTGGCGGGGCTGCTCGTGTGGGCGGCCGGTACGGCGGCGGGGCGGGCCGCGACGGCGGCGAGGTCCCTGCCCGCGCCGGCGAGCACGGTGGTGGCCTCGCCGACCACGGCCTCGACCCGTGCCAGGTCGACGCTGCCCGGGTTCGTGCGGACCTGGTCCTCGATCGCCCGCAGCCGGGAGGCGATCTCTGCACTCAGCGCGGCCCGGTCGTGCAGCAGGGCGTCCGCGCGCTGGTCGTCCCGGCTCGGCACGGCCGACGGGTGGACGACCGTGTTGAACGGGTCCGGCACCGTCGGGGTGACGGGCCCGAGGACGGGCGCCTTGAACACGCGGGTCTCGAACGGGTCGTCGTTCTGCGCGACCTGGGCCGGCGGCGCGGCGGCCGAGGGCGGGGTGCGGTCCATCTCCGCGATCAGCCGGGTGGCGAACGGGTCGGTGGACTCGTACGGGGCGCTGAGCGGTTCGAAAGCCAGGTCGGAGGCGACCCGCAGCCCCTGGCCGCGCAGCGCGGCGACGGCGGTGGAGGCCCGCTTGTCGCCCTCGAACTCGGGCTCGTCCATGACGTAGAGGCCCGGGTTCCCGCCGGTGCGGGTGAAGCCGGCCTCGGCGAGCGCGTAGGCGGCGGTCTGGTTGCTGTGCGGGTTGGTGGCGACGATGCCCAGATGTGGGTGGCGGCCGATGTGGACGTCGAAGCCGCGGGGCGGAGCCGGTGCACTGGTCTGGACGACGGCGTCGGGACCGGCGGCGCGGACTGCCGGGCTGTCGGGCACGGGGCGGGCCGCGTCGTTGTAGTCGAAGGCGGCGTCCGCACTGACCTTGACCCCGGCTCGGCGCAGGGCGGCGGTGGTCTGGCGGGCGTGCAGGAAGATGTTCTGCTCGCTGCGGTCGAGGGCGTGCCGTCCGTCGGCCAGCTGCCGGAAACCCGCGCGGGCGAGCAGCGTGTGGGCGGTCGGTGAGGCATCGGGGCCGACCTCGGCGACGACGCCGTACTGCGGGTCGCGGGTGATGGAGACGTGCTCGGGGGTGATGCGCTGCTCCTCGGGGCAGATGGCGGACGCGGTCAGCGGCGGGTGGCCGGTGCCGGCGGCGGGGACGTGGGCACAGCGGGTCGGGGCTGGTCGGATACGGCGGAGCCGGACGCCGCGGTCGCGGTGCGGGCGGCGGCGGCACGGGCTGCCACCGAGGGGGAGATGGATACTGCGGCGTCTTCGAAGCCGGGCAGCGGCGTTGACCGGGAGGTGACCGGGACACCCATCTCCCGCAGAGTGGCTGCGAGTTGGGCCGCCGTCCTGGACTGCGCGCTCGGGTCGCGCTCGGCCAGGGAGTAGCGCTCCGGGGCGTCCGGGAGGCCGAGGCGGAACCCGGCAGCGGCCAGGGCGTCGAGGACGGCCGGGTCGCGGCTGGCGGTGGTGGCGGTGATCCCGGCGGAGGCCAGGCGGCGGAAGGTGACGCCGACGGGCTGCTGGTGGGGCAAAGCGGTGTTCTCCAAGAGGGCTCGGTCAGCGGGAGGCGGAGCGACGGGGGGCTGGTCCGGGGGGCAGCGGCGCAAGGGCGGGGGCGGCTGCCATCCGTGCCCGGCGTGATGGACGGGCTGCCTGGGCACGGGCGGCCGGCGGGTGGGTGGTGTCCCGCAGCTGCGTGGCCCGGAAGTCGCGGCGAGCCTGCGGCCCGTAGCCGGCGGCCCAGTGGTCGGTGATGCCGAGGTGGCCGTTTCCGGTGTCGTGCCGCAGCATCACGTACGACGACAGGGAGTCGTCCTCTTCTGCTGCACTGCGGGCCAGCCACCAGCCAACATCGTCGAAGGTCTGCATCGCTTCCACGACGATGTCGCCGGAGAGCACCGCGCGGGCGAGGCCCCGATCGGCTGGGATCAGACGCTCTGTGGCGAGGGCGGTGCAGACGATTGACCAGGCCGCCTCCGCGGCGCGGGCGGCGTCGGGGAACGGGCCCTCGTCCTGCAACCACCGGTAGTGCTCGGACAGGTCGCCGTTGGCCTGCTCAGGGCGGTGCCAGCTGGCGACCGGCACCCGGGCCGCGACCAGTCGGTCGACGAGCCGCCCCGCCCTGCGGATCTGCTCGTGCGGTTCGACGCTCCGGCGCTGGTGCCAGCAGTCCAGCGCATCACCGCGCCTGGAGAATCCGGCCTGGTAGATCGCTTCGCGGGCGGGCTGGGGCACCTGGCCGTTCAACACGACGAACTCGCCGTGGTCGTAGTCCCAGCCGAACGCCACCAGCCCGCCGGTGGTGCCGGGATCCGTTGTCGTGGGCATCGGGCTCCCGATCAGCGGCGCCGTGCCGAGGCTGGAGAAACTGTCACCGGAACCGGCGCTGGGCCGGTGGCCGGGGCGGCCTCGGCCGCCTTCCGCTTCACCTCCTCCTCACGAGCCTGGAGCAGCCGCACCAGGTCGGCCTCCAGCACATCGCGCTCCTCGGCCGCCTCTTCCAGCTTCTCCAACTGCGCGTCCAGCTCGTCGAGGACGGCGTCGTCCACGCGCCGCTGGGCGGTGGCGACATTGACCAGCCGCACGCGCTGGAAGGACACCGCGGTCTCGGCGGCCACCAGCGCGCGGTGCGTGTCGAGCACCCGCGCGGTCTTCGCGTCGGCCCGCGCCTGGTTGGCGATCAGGGCGGTGATGCTCTGGCCGAGGGCGGCCTCCAGGCGGGCGTCCTGGCGGGTGAGCGTCATGGTCGACATGCGTCTCCAAGAGGTAGGAATAGCAGCAGAGTTGGCGAAACGTGAAGGTCAGAAGGGGGGCTCCAGGCCCGGCCCGGCGAGTCCGGCACTGATCACCGGGCGAGGCGGTCCCACGGGGAGTGCGCCCGGGCGGCCGAGCACCACGGGGGAAGTCCGGCGGGCGGCAGCAGCCCGCGGAGCACCGGGCACCGGAGCCTCGGCCGCGTACCCGTAGGAGGTCCACTCCGCCCGTGCGGCGGCGAGGCTGGGGTGGCGGCTGGGGCCGTAGTGGCCGCTGTCCGGCTCGGTGTAGAACACCGCCGCTTCGCCGGCAGCGGGGTAGTCGACCAGCAGCTCGATCGAACCCTCCGGTGCCTGGTGGTGCGCGTGGATCACCAGGTGGCCGGCGGCGACATCCTCGCTCACCAGGTGAACCCAGACGGTGCGGTCGCCGAGCGTCCGCGTCGAGCCCGGGGGCGACGACGTCCCCAGTGGCGGCCGGGCCATGGCGCGCAGGCGCTGCTCGTCCGCGCTGTACACCCGGGTGATCCCGTAGTCGGCGGCGGCCAGCAGGCGCCGGGCATCGCGGATTTGCCGCTCAGCGGTGGAGTCGCTCGTGTCCCGGCGGATGCGGTGCAGCCGCAGGGCGTCGTCACGGACGAACCCGGCCTGCTCCAGCCAGTACGCGCTGCGCCGGTCGGGAGGGTCGGCCACGATGGTCTGCCGGTCGGGCAGGTGGGCGAGGGTGACGTGAGCGATGACGACTCCTGGGCGGTCAGCGGTAGTGGGTGCGGCCGGACCGGGCGGGAGCGGCTGGGATTGGGCCGCTGGGCTCGGCGCCGACGGGCGGAGCGGTGCGCGAGCCGCGGGAGACGGCGGCCTGGCCCTGTTGCTCGCGGGTGAGGCCGGCCGGGAGCCGGTAGTCGGCTCGCTCGGGAGCCGGAGGGGGGCGGTAGGTGCTGGCCCTCCGGGGAAGGAACCCGGAGCGTTGCAGGATTCCGCCCGCACCGAGGCTGGCCTGTGCGACGATGGCGTTGCCGGGCTCGTTCACATCGGGGGAGATCACCACGCGGCGCAGCCGCAGGCGGTCGGGCGTGATCATGCCGCTTCCGGGGCCGCGTGCATCCGGGCGTCGGTGTCGAACAGGTCCAACTCCGCACGATGCAGCAGATGTTGGACAACGAACGAACGCCCTGCCACCTTCCACAGACCGCGGCCCTTGCCGAGGGCGGCGATGGCCGCAGTCTCGACCCCGCTCAGTCCGAGCAGGCCGGCGGTGGCGGCCAGCTGGTCGCTCTCCTGCCGATAGATCACGCGCGTCGCGCAGTCGGTCAGCAGGCCCTCGGCGAGCGCCCGGGTCCGGGAGCCGGCATCGCCGGCCGACAGCAGGTCGGACAAGCGATGGATGATCAGCATGTTCGCGATACCCAGTCCCCGGCTCAGCTTCCACTGGCTCTGCATGCGCTCCAGCAGTGCCGCGTGCCGCATCACGCGCCACGCCTCGTCGTAGATCACCCACCTGCGACCGCCGTTGGGGTCGCTCAGCGCCGCTTCCATCCACGCGGACGCGCAGGTCATCGCCAGGGTCAGCGCAGTGTCGTCGCCGGAGGAGCCGAGCCGTGAGAGGTCGATGGTCAGCATCGGGCTCTTCGGGTCGAACTCCGCGGTCGACGGCGCGTCGAACATCCCGGCCAGGTCGCCGTTGACCAGCCGGCGCAGGGCGTGGGCGAGGTCCTGGGCAGCTGCGCCGACCCGCCGGGTGGGGTCGCCGAGCGCGGCGTCCAGCACGGCGGCCTGCCCGAGGACGGCGGCGACGTCGCCCAGCAGCGGGACCTGGCCCGTGCGCGCGGAGCGGTCGACCACCGCGTCCAGGGCGATGTCCATCGCCGTGTACTCCATCGGCGCCAGGTCGCGCCGCAGCACGGTGCGGGCCAGCGAGCCGAGCAGCAGGAGCCGGCGCTTGCGGACCTCGCCCGCCCAGTCCGCCAGGTCGACGCCCGCAGGCGGGGCCGGAGCGTCGAGCGGGTTGAGCCGCCCGGGGAGCCCGGGGCCGAGGGCGATGGTGGTCCCGCCGATCGCCTCGGCGACGGACGTCCACTCGCCCTTCGGGTCGCACGGCACGTAGACGCGGTAGCCAAATGCCGTGCTGCGCAAGGCGATCGACTTCGCCAGCGCGGACTTTCCCTGGCCAATCACGCCGGCCACCAGCGTGTTCGGGTTGGTGAAATTTTCGATGCGTCCGTAGAGGGCGAACGGATCGAAGACGAAGCTGGCCTCGGCGTGGACGTCGCGACCGATCAGGACGCCGGCGGACCCGAGCCCGCCCTCGGCGAGGAAGGGGTACGCCGAGCTTGCCGTGGCGGTGGTCATGCGGTGCGCGGGCAGTCGCAGCCGGCCGCCGCGCAGGGAGGCGGGGCCGGGGCGTCCGGCGGCGGGGTAGACGGGGAGGAGTTCGGCGTTCTCCTCTCGGCGATTCTTCGGGCGCTCGGGGCGGCCGGCCTGGCGGGCGGTGCGGCGGGCGGCGGCGAGGTCGCGCTTGGCCTGGCGGCGGGCGGCGCGATCCGAGCGGGTCGGGGTGAACAGGGGGGTGGCACTGGCGGAGCGCAGAGGAACGTTTCTCCTGTCAGATGCGAGGGGCTGTGGTCGGGGTGCCGCGCAGCTCGGAGGGGGTGGCGATCACCCGGACGCGGCCGGAGGTAGTGCTGTGGCGCTGGCAGATCACCATGTCCGGGGCGCCCTCCGGCAGCCGCAGCGCGCACGCTTCGCGGGTGGGGCGGCGGCCGTCGGCGCGCGGGGCGCGGTGGTAGGCGTCGTGGAGGGCGTCGCACGTCTGCCAGAGCCGGATGCGGGCGGCATGGAGGTGGCCGGCCTCGGCCGGGGCGAGGGGCCGGGTGGTACCGGTGTGAGAGTCGAGCAGCGCGAACAGGGCGACGCAGTGGGCGTGGAGGGCGTCCAACTCGCCACGGGAGACGGGTTCTTGCTCCGGGATGGCGGTGTGGTGGTGGACGTCGACGCCCGCGGTCGCGAAGCGCAGGAGACGGTGGTCGCCGGTGGGCGGATGGTTCACGGCCGGCCTCCCGTCAGGTGCGGGCGAGCGGCAGGGCGGCCTGCGCGAACGCCTCGGCCTGCTGCCAGCGCAGGAGCCGCGGGTCCAAGCCGGTGCCGGCGGCGGCGGTCTCGATCGAGGCACAGGCCCGACGCAGCTCTTCCGGGTTGTCGGCGCTGACGACCACCAGGCCGGTCAGGTCGACGTCGGCGTGCCCGGAGATCAGCTCGCGCTCGTGCTGCTTGGCGTCGGCGTACTCCATGCTGTCGGCCTCGGAGTCGACCTGGCCCTTGCGGACCCGCTCGGCGGCGTCGGCGATGATGCTCGACTTGGTGCGCTGCACCGCCTTGAGCGCGGCATCCAGCGCCTGCGGGCCGTAGGTCAGGGAGAGGGTCCGGCGGGCGCCGCCGGCGAAGACCAGCGGGTGGAGGAACCCGTGGGTGACCTCGGACCTCGGCCACTGCTCGATCCAGTACACCGCGTGGCAGGCGGTGTCGGTGGTGAGGCGGCCGGGCTCCTCGACGACCACGACGGGGCCGGCGGCGGCCGGGTCGGCGACGGCCTCGCCGGTCTCCGACCACTGCTCCAGGTTGGCGAGCGACTTCGGGTCGTAGGCCGAGCGGATCACGGCGGCGATCTCGCCGGTACTGAGCCATCCGCGGGGGTTGAGCCCGGCGTTGCGCAGCGACTGCTCGAAGCCGGGCACCAGCTGGGACAGGACGCTGAACGCGCCGGTCAGGCCGCCGCCGGCCTCACCGATCAGGCGGCGGGCGCCCTTGAGGTCCAGGCTGATCGCGATGTACGCCTCGTGCGGGGCCGCGGTCGGGCCGGCGGCGGCGAGAAGGTCCTGGTAGACGGGGCTGGCGACCTTGGCGTCGGGGCGGCCGTTCTCCGCCCAGTACCGGGCGAGGGCGTCGCCGCTGTCGGGGACGGTGCGCTCGATCACCTGGACGGTGGTGATGTAGCCGGTGCGGGCGAGCGAGGCCAGGCACCGGCCCCAGGCGTTGACGTTGCCGGCCTGGGTGGAGGGGTCCAGCAGCGCGAACGCGCGGCTGGAGACGCGGATGACGGCGGTGAGGCTGTTCTTCTGCGGGTTGTGGATCGCGCCGAGCGTGCCGCCGGGGGCGGTGACGGCGCGCAGGCTGGCGTCGATGCCGGGCAGGTGGAGCAGGCCGTCGCGGCGGGGCCGGGTGGCGGGCCGGGCGAGCCAGACGAGCTGGCCCTTGGCGCGGCGCAGGTAGTACCGGATGAGGATCGGGGCCCAATCTGCCACGGAGCGGCTGTGGAAGCGGATCAGGACAAGGGCGGCGGCCACGGCCCAGAGCGGGGCAGCGAGGGCGGCGCCGGCGAGTCCGGTGGCGACCATGGTGGCCAGGAGCATCGCGCCGGCGGTGCCGACGACGGTGAGCTGGGCGGCGGTCAGCCCGAGCAGGACTCCCCGTCGGGATCGGCTGGGGAAGCGGACGGTCGGTGTGGGAAGGTCGGCCGACAGGGGCGACTCCTTCGGTCAGGGCGGGGGCACCGGCCGGGGCGGGCGGTGGCCCCGGCCGGTGCTGGTCAGGAGGCCGGCGGCGTGGAGGAGCCGACGGGGCTGCTCGGCGCTGCGGCCGGGCCGGTGGCGGCCACCGACGGAGTGGCGGGACCGGCGGCGGACGCCGGCGGGGCGGCAGGCGCCTGGGCGCTGCTGCGGGTGGCGCGAGCGGCACTCATCACGACCTGCGGCGTCGCGGACCCGCCCGAGGCCGCAGCGGCAACTGCGCTCGCGGGCTTGGCGGTTGACCCATCGCTAGCACCGCTCCCGGCGGACTGGCCGGAAGCGGGGGCCCGGGAGATCAGCGGCTGACCCTGGTCACCGCCCGACTGGGCGCGGCGGGTGATCAGCGCCTTTCCGATCGCGTCGCCGCCTCCGGAGGAGGTACCGGGGAAGCGGAAGGTGCTCTGCGACGGGGACGAGCTCTCGCCGGAGCCCGAGCTGCCGGAGCCGCCACCGGCCGGGGCGTCCTGGCCGGGCACCTGCGCCGGGCCCTGCGGGGCGGCTCCGCCCATCGCTGCTCCGCCAGCTCCGCCGGCACCCGCGGTCGCGGCCATCCGGGCGCCCTTCTGGGCGGTCGCGGCGCCGACCTGCAGGCCGGCAGCGGTGCTGCGGTGCAGGTCGTGGCCCTGCCCGCCGTCGCCCGCCCAGTGGACGAACTTGTAGATCGCCATCGGGCTGAGCAGCACCAGGGCCATGACGACGAGGCCGGCGATGATGTCGCTCAGGGCCTGGATGCCGTCCTTGGTGTCGGTCTGGCCGAGCGCGGAGACGCCGACGAGCATGATGATCGTCATGATCAGCTTGCTGAACACCACCGTGGCGGTGGCCTCGATCCACTTCCTGCGCCAGTCGCGGGTCGGCTCCCAGGCACCGCCGGCCGCCGCGAAGGGGGCGAGCACGACGAGCACGAGGATCGTCACCTTGCGCAGGACCATCGCGCCCCAGTAGAGGATCGCTCCGGCCGCGCAGCCGAGCGCCACCAGCGCCGGGATCGCCCAGCCGAGCGGCGTCGTGATGCCGATCATCGACACCTTGACCAGGCGCCTGACCGCGTCGTCCATGCTGGAGTTGGCGATCTGGAACAGCCCGCGCGAGAGTGCGTCGACGACGACCAGGGAGACGCCGGTGAAGGTGATCGCTGTCATTGCGAACAGGGTCGCCGAGACGGTCCCGGTGACGGCCTGGCCGAGCGCCTGGCCATCTCGCCTCCAGGCGGCGCGGATCAGCTGGAAGATGAAGGTCATCACGAGCATGACCAGCGCGATCGGCAGGATGGTCGCGTAGTTGGTGCGGAACCACTCCGCGCCGAGATCGACGCTGGTGGTCTTGTCGACGGCGCGGGAGGCGAGGTCGACCGCGCTCTTGGCGAGGTCGCCGGCGCTCTTGGCGACCCAGTTGCCGATGGAGTCGGTGACGGAGTCGCTGACGCCGCCGACGATGACGTCGCAGAGCAGGCCGGAGCCGGGAATGTCGCAGAAACCGATGGGCGATCAGCTCCTCTGGTCGGGACCGATGGGGAAAGAGGTCAGGGGTAGACGGTGGTGGCGATGGAGGCGAGCGCGCAGTCGCTGCCCGGCCGGCACTGGACGGCCAGGGTGAGGGCGCGGTCCTCGGCGCCCCGGCCGCCGTCGTTCCAGCTGACGGTCTGCTTACCGGTGACGGTGACGGCGTAGACGTAGGCGACGGTGAGCTGCGCCGGGTCCTTGCCGATGGCGTGCTGCCAGGCGGCGGGCAGGTGCGCCTCAGCGGCTTCACCGGTGGCGTGCTGGCCGTTGTCGCGCATCCGGCTCCACAGAGTCGGGTCCGGAAGCTGGGCGGCGAGGGCGTCCGGGTCGGCGTACTTGCTCTCGCCGGTCAGCCAGGCGCGGAGGCCGGCCAGCTGCTGGGGCTGGGTGGCGGTGCGGGTGTCGTAGCTCCACAGCGCGGTGGCGAACGCCGTCGCGAACTTGATGGGGTCGCTGGTGTGCGGCGGAGCGGCGACGACGGACGCGCCCGGTGTCGCTCCAGGCGAGGGGGTGGGGCCGGAGCCGTGCGGCGAAGCGGTCGAAGTCGCGGAAGTGGAAGGGTTGGAGGGGGAGTTGGCGGCGCTCGGGGTGCGGTGGCCGCCGCCCGCCAGCCGGGCGGTGAGCCCGGCCAGCAGGGCGACGACCACGAGCACGCCCAGGCCGATCAGCAGCCGGCGCAGCATGGTGGACTGGCCGGTGAACGGCGAGGACTTCGGCATCAGTGGACGCTGGTCCCCACCGTCGAGAAGAAGCTGACGATGCCGTTCGCGGCGCCCAGCAGGAGGGCGCAGCCCGCGGCGACCAGGGCGCCCTGCTTGCCCTTCTGCTCGCTGCCGTGCGATCCGGTGTGGTGGCCCCAGGCCCAGACGATGCCGCTGACGCAGAGCGCCCCGACGACCGCGATGATGGCGAACAAGTTGATGCTGCCCACGGTGGACTTCAGGACGGACAGGCCGGGCAGGCCGCCCTCGGAAGGCGAGATGCCGGGGTCGTACGCCAGCTGGGTGGCGGCGTCGGCGAGATAGTAGGTGAGCAAACACACTCCACGGCTAGAGGGGCAGGACGGTGCGCGGGTGGGCCGCGCGGGAAGGGAGAAGTGCGCGAAGTGCGCTGAGATAGACGGCAGTTGCCGTCAGGGGGCGATGCGGCGGGCGGCGATGATGTCCGCCTTCCACGACGCGAGCGTGGAGATCTTGACCACGTCGCCCGTCTTGGGGGCGTGCACCACGAGGCCCTGGCCGATCGCCATGCCCACGTGTTCCGGCAGTCCCTCATCGTTGCGCCGGGTGAACAGCAGGTCGCCCGGGCGGATGGCGTCGACGGACACCGCGGTGCCCTCGCCCACCTGCGTGTACGTGGTGCGCGTCAGGGTGATGCCGCCGGCCTTGTACGCCTGCTGCGTCAACGAGCTGCAGTCGCACCGGCCCATCGGGTCCTGGCCGTGCGCGTCGGTGCAGCTGCCGCCCCACTGGTAGGGCGTGCCCAGCTGACCGAGGGCGAACTTGATGGCGTTCTGCACGGCGGGCGGGACGTCGGTCGGGATCTGGTAGCCGGCCGGAAGGACGCCGGGCGGGATGACGCCCCAGGATGTCCCGTCGCCGCCTCCGGTGCCGCAGCCGCTCGGTGTGGCCGGTGCGGACGGACTGGGCGACGGGGTAGCGCCCGGCGATGGGGTGGGGGCGGGGGCCGAACTGCTGGACAGCACCTGGGAGATGGCCTGCTGGAGGGCGGTCGCCAGCGGCTCCCACTTGGCGTAGGCCTCCGGATACCCGGACCGCTGGACCTTCTGCGCCGCCACGGTGAGCGGCAGCTGCTCCCAGCCGGGAACCTCCAGCAGCGCCTTGTAGAACCGGGTCGAGGCGTACACCGGGTCCTGGATCTGCTCGGCCGTGCCCCAGCCCTGCGACGGGCGCTGCTGGAAGAGGCCGAGCGAATCCCTGTCCCCGTAGGCCAGGTTCCGCAAGGTCGACTCCTGCAGCGCCGTGGCCAGGGCGATGACCTGCCCGCGGGCGGACACGTTCATCGAGATGCCGGTCGCCACGATCGTCTTCGCGAAGGGGATCTGCACGGCCGGGCTGTCCAGCCCGGCGACCGGGCCGACCTGCCCGGTCGCGCCGTCCAGGATCTTCTTGACCTGGGCGGCGACGGCCGCGCTGTCCACAGGCTGTGGACCGGGGCCGGATGTGCAAGTGCCGGACTTGGTGGAGTCGTTGGCGGTGACCGCCAGAGCGGGGAAGGCGATGGCGAACGGGGCCAGGAGAAGGCCGGCGAGACCACCGCCGACCCACTTCTGCCAGCTCATCGCGCCCCCCGAACGTCACCTCCGGCTGGCACGGAGCGAGGGTCCGGCGGGCGGGGATTGGGCATCCGCATCCGTGCGGTGAGGGCGAGCAAGGCGGGGACTCCTGTCGGATCGTGTGGCCGAGTGCGGGCGGGGCCCGCTCCACCCGGGTGAGGGCGAGCGGGCCGGCGAGAGCGGCAGCAAGCCGCGCTCGTAATCTCGAAAAAGGCATGGGTGTCCCCTGGAATGGGTGGGATGGAATTCGCTTGCGGTGGCCGAAGGTAGCGAATCGAGGGCTCGCAACCTAAAACGGAGTGGGCCCTGCGGTTCGGGATAGTCCGTCGGCAGGCCCGGAGGACGCTAATGCTTTCTCGACTCGCGACCAAAAACGGGCTGCTGGTCGTCGGGCAGGTATTAGCCGGTGTTCCTCCGGGGTGCCCCACCGTAGAACCGGACCGGCTCGGAACCTAAAACGGGATATCCGGGCCGGTGGATCTGCGGGGGCGTGGCAGACGATAGGCGCAGTGCGACTCGCAACCTAAAACGATCTTCGCAGGGGTGGTCGGGGTACGTTTTAGGTTGCGAGCCCTCTCTGGGCTAGGTTCCTGACGCAGCCGCAGCCCGAGCGTTCCGGAGCCGCCTTTCCGGCCTCCGTCCGCCAGCCGAAAGGCCAGGTCGCCAAGCCGGTTGCCGCTGCTGCCCCCATCCCCGACCAGGAGGTCAGTCCGCCCCTTGCCCTACGAAATTCACCAGGGCGACGCCCTCACCCGGCTCGCCGCGATCCCCTCGAACTCCATCGACGCCGTCATCACCGATCCGCCCTACAATTCGGGCGGACGCACCGCCCAGGAGCGGACCGGCCGAACGGCCCGGGCGAAGTACACCTCGAACGACGCCGCCCACTCCCTCGCCGATTTCCCCGGCGAGAACAAGGATCAGAGGAGCTATACCTACTGGCTTTCCCAGCTGCTGGCCGAGTCCTACCGCGCGACCAAGACCGGCGGCGTCGCCCTCGTCTTCACGGATTGGCGTCAGCTGGCTGCCACGAGCGACGCGCTGCAGGCCGGCGGCTGGATCTGGCGCGGCGCACTCGCCTGGTACAAGCCTGCGGCCAGGCCGCAAAAGGGCCGTTTCACGCAGCATTGTGAATTCGTGCTGTGGGGGAGCAAGGGCCCGATCGACGGCGACGCCCACCCCGTCTACCTGCCCGGCCTGTACACCGCCTCCCAGCCGCGGGCGGGCCGCGTCCACATCACCCAGAAGCCCGTCTCGGTGATGCGGGAACTGGTCAAGATCTGCCGCCCGGGTGGCACGGTGCTCGACGTCTGCGCGGGCAGCGGCAGCACCGGAGTCGCCGCCCTGCTTGAGGGCCGCAACTTCATCGGCGTGGAGGTCACCCCGCACTACGCCGGCATCGCCGAACTGCGCCTCGCGGATACCGAGCGGCAGATCGCCGAGGGCACGACCGACCCCGAGGACGCGGACGAGGAGCAGGCCGAAGCCTGATCACCGACAGCCGGGCCGCCCCGACCGAGGCGGCCCGGCCCCGCCCGAGCCCGAAGGAGACTCCCTGAGCACCCCCGAAGCCGACCTCGAAGTGGTGGTCACACCAGGCCACTTGGCCGGACCGGGCAACGCCGAGGCAGCCCTCGCCCACTTCCTCGAAACATCCCCCACCTGGGGCCGCTACAGCCCGGGGCAGGACACCACCGTCGCCCTGCACGAGTCCCTCCTCGCCGCAATCGAACTCGACCACGACACCACCACCAGCCCCCGCTGGACCATCGCCGCGTACGCCTCGTCCGTCGGCGAGCGGACCCGGAACGCCACCTTCTGCATCCGCACACCGGTCGAGGTCGTGACCGCGGTGGCCGAGCGCCTCTCCCACGCCCTGACCGCGACCTCCGAGACGGTGCGCGACGAACTGCTGTGGGGGCGCCGGTCGCTGGACAACACCATCGCGGCCGCCCTGGAAGCCGCCGCCGACCCGTGGCAGCGGGAGACCGCCCCCGTCCCCGGCGTCTACAGCTACACCCGCCCCGACGACACCGCCGGCATCGGCGTCAACCACAACATCGGCGACATCCGCGGGATCGGGCCGACCGTCACAGTCTGGGGCGGCCCCCGCGGGTACCCCAGCGAACGCTGGCACGCCGTCTTCGCCGGCCACACCCCCAACGCCCTCATCAGCGCCGCGCTCGACGAGGTGGTCAACCCTCTGCCAGCGCTCCGCCAACGCCTCCAGATCCCCGCCGCCAACCGCACCCAGGTCCACCTCGAACCGCACCCCCGCCGCAACCTGCCACCCGGGCCTGGGAAGCAGTCCGCCCGCGAAGGCCCAGGCGAGGCGCCGGCCGAGCCCGGACCCGCCGGCCCCGGCCAGCCCGACCCGAACGCGGTCACCGGAGACCGCCTACCGAGCAACACCGCAGAACAGCTGGCCGAGCGCATCGACGAGGTCACCACCCACCTGCTGCGCACCACCGACCCGGCCGAGGCGCGCAGGGTGGCCGGCGTCATCACCGGCGAGGGCGGCGTGCTGGATCGCAGCGCCCGGGCCCTGCGCGCGGCTGGCGGCTGGGCCCTCCACCACCGCGTCGGCGGAGACGCCGGTGAAGCGCTCCGGCTGACGGCCGAGATCGTCGCCTCCGGTCGGGAGGCTGCCGACCACGCCGTCGGCCGCCTCGGCACCGACCGCTCGCCGCGATCCGCAGCAGCCCGAACCCGCACCACGCCGGTCACCCCGACCGCACTTCCTCCGGCCGCCGGCCCGCTCGGCCACACCGGAGCTCCGGACCGCGACGGCCCGCAGTCGAGGTCCCGCTGACCGCCCGCATCGCATGAAACCGCCTACCTGGAGCAGCAGTTGACCACGGCCAATCCCCACTGGGCCAAGCTGGCCCGCGACCGGCCCTGGCAGCAGGTCCGCATCACCCCAGCCCTGTACGCCGGCCCCACCCCGGACACCGAGCGCGCCATCCGGCCGCTCACCAACGCGGGAGCGGTCCGCCTCGACGACGGCCGCGGCAACCAGCTGATCATCTCCACCGACGGCCGGGTCCGGCTCGGATTCGAGCCGGAGAACGGCGACGTGATGTGGAAGGTCGCCGTCCACGAGCGCCCCTTCCTCCCTCCGCTGTGGACCGTCAGCCTCACCGAGAACACGCCGATCGAAGTCGTCGAGGCCATCACCACCGACCTGGCCAACCGGCTGAGCACCGGTGGACGGCTGACCGGGGCCGCCGCCGACGCCGAGTGGCGCACCCCCCTCCACGCCAACGGGTGGACCCTCACCTGGGACGCCGCGACGGGCACCGAGACGGCGTGCTCGAAGTACAGCCCGCAGGACACGATCGTCCTCAACACCCGGGCCTTCCCGGACCCCGACGAGTGGGAGGAGGCCGGGCAGGACGCCTTCTGGAGCGTCGACATCGCCGGCGACTTCGACGGCTGGTCCGCCGTGGCGAGCATCTCCACACCGGACGCCATCCTGCACACCATGGTCAGCACGATGCTCGCCCCAGCCATCCGCGACATCGGAGACATCGACGACCTGGCCGTCGGCGCGGCTGTCATCGGCGCTGCCGAACTGACCGAGATCCCCTCCAGCCCGACGCCGCTGGACGTCCACCGCGCCCAGGCCGCCCGCAGGACCTCCCCGGCTCGAGCTGCCGCCGACTCCACCCGGATCGCCGTCTCGGCACCCCCGCTCTCCCCGCAGCCGGCGGCCAGGCCGGTGCCGCGCCCCCGCTGAACACCGGGGCACGGCAGACGCCGACCGAGCCCGCCCCCACCAGCGGCCGGGCCACTCCTCCAGCCGCCCACAGCGGCGCACCCCAGTTCCTGCGCCCCCTGCGAGAAATCCTGAAACCCACCCACTCCACCGTACTCACCGCCCTCGCACCGCTGGCCGACGGCACCGCCACCGGCCGGCAGATGATCGCACGCCGAGGCGGAGTGCTCGTCACCGCCGAGCTCGCTCACGCAGGCATCCGCGACGACACCTTCAACGGAATCCGAATCCGAGCCGTCGTGCGGGAGACCGGCGCCGAACTGGGCTCGAACCGCTTCGACTTCGACACCCACGCCACTGTCCCCAACCCCGGCTTCGTTCACCGCATCGACGACCTCGACCGGATGCACCGCTTCGGAGAACTCACCCCCGAACTCCTGCAAGACGCCATTGACCGGTACCTGGACCTCTACACCGACGCGCCGCCCGGTGCGCCAGGTCGGCACCGCGTCGCACCGGCCCTCCCCCGCGCTGACACCGCGGGACCGACCCGTAAGTCCGTCCAGGACCCATCCCCGGTGCTGGTCAGCCCGCTCTACCTCGCCGGTCCCGCCGGCCCCCGGGAGCTGGCGACCGCACCCCTGCTGGAGCACGGCTGGAGCGTGCGCACCGACCGGTCGACGACGACCTACACCAGCCCGTCCACTCTCCACCACGTCGTCGTCACCCCGGAATCCGCCATCTGGGCCTGGACCATCACCGGGCTGCACCACGCCGGCGGCCCTCCGGCGTGGCGGGCAGCGGCCGACGCGAAGACGCCGCCAGAGATCATCGCTGCACTGACCACCGCCGTCACCCAACTCCCCGGCCCACGCGATCCGCGCCGCGCGCTCCCACCGTCCACTGCCGCCTTGGACCAGCTGGCCGCCGCCGGATGGCAACGGCTTCCCCACCTCCCCGACGACATCATCTACGTCGAGCCCGTCCACGGGCTCGCCCGCGTGTCACGCTCACTTCCCGCCGCCCACCACGCCTTCCGCCGGGACGACTGGCACATCAACGGAGGCAGGCTCAACCTCGGGCCCCGGGAAGGCTGGTACATCGAGATGGACTCCAGCATCCCGTCCCCGCTGCTTGCCGCCGTCACCGGCGCACTGCTGGACCGCACCCCCGTGGAGCGCCCCCGGCACAGCCTCGCCGACGAACACCTTCCCCACCTCGACATCACCACCGTGCAACCCGACCGGACCCTGGCAGCGGGTCGCGCCAGCGCGGCCCGCTCGTCCACCGCCACGCCCGCAGCGCTCCCGGCTCCCGCCCCAGCGCGCATCGTCTCCGATGCCACCGCGTCAAAGGCGCGCGGCCGGTGAACCCGCTGAACCCACCACCGCCACCACGGAACAGACTTCGCAAGGGACACGGCCTGACCACCACCACCGCCACCACCGCTCTCGACACCATCGAACGGATCGCCCGCGCCGCCGCATACCCGCCCACCCAACGGATCATGATCCGCGGACTGCTCGACACCCCCGGCTCGTATGCCGCCCTTGCCGCCGCCGTCCACCGCGACGACCTCCGCCCGACCGCACTGGCCGCCATCCGCACCCTCGTCGAACAGGACATCGACGCGGGCCGACCCTGGCCCTCCGAAGCCGCTCGCTGGCTCAGCCGCGCCAACGCGGACTGGCAGACCAGCGCCGCCCTGGCCAACCACCTCGCGTGGTACGCCCGCAGTCGGCGCAACAGCGCCCTCGCCCATCTCGCCGGCAACAACCACCTCACCCAGCCCGGCACCGATCGCACCCACGCCCAGGCGCTCCGGCACATCCACCTCGCCAGCCTGCGCTTCGACTTCCGGTGCCGCAGCATCCAGCAGCTGCTCGACCAGGCCCCGGTGAGCGAGCGCACCCGCTGGGATCCGTACACACGCGCCCTCGCTGCCTTCGCCCTCCTCGGAAGCTCCGCCCCCGGCGCCCTCGAAGCCCTGGACCGCAGCCTCGCCGAGGCCGGCGACAACCCCCAGGTCTGCCACGCCCTGCTCCACGGCCTCTGGCTCGGAGATGGACTGCCCGACCAGGCCGAGCGGATCCTCGAGCTGGCCGCGTGGCCCACCTTCGACGACGCCGACCCGATCATGCTCTTCCGCACCGCCACCGCTTGGCGGAGCCTCGGCCGCCGATCCGAAGCCCTCCACGCGATCGACAGCGCCATCGAAGCCCTCGACCCGAACCAACCCGACGTCCACGCCGACCTCGTCCGTGAACGCGCTCTGATCACCGTGCTGGCCCGAGAACCGCGGCACCACCACGGACACTGATCCCGCTCGGCCCCGGCCTGCGCCCGGAGTCGCCACCCCTTGACGCGGAGGACCACCATCGAACAGCCGAACCCCCAGGATCGTCAGCCCGCAGCCCCTCACCCGAGCCTTGTCGGAGGTGAGGAAGGCCGGACGTACCAGCGAGACCTGAGCCGTTGGGCCGCCCGCCAGGCCCACATCAAGCAGGCCCTCAACTCGACCTCCGCCGGGCAGGCGAGCGAACCGCCCGCCACCGCACCACCCTCACCATCCCGCCCCCGCCGGTGCTGACCGCCAGCTGGGGTCGCTCGGCACACGGCTGAGCGCCAGGGCCCGCCCCGTGGACGCAGCCCTCCGGCGAGCGGGCCGAACAACGGCGATGGGCCGTACCCCGGAAAGAGGGGTACGGCCCATCGCCGTTGCCGGACTATGCCGCAGCGGCGTAGCTCGTCCGCAGCAGTGCCATCGACCGGTCGAGATCCTCCACCGAGCCGATCCGGACCTCCAGCTCGCCCGTCCCGAGGTGCCCGATTCTCCGGACGTCCCGGGTCCAGCCCGGGATCAGCTGGACTGTCGTCGGGTCGACGCGCAGGAACACGACCAGAGCCTGAGCCTGCGCCAGCACCCGGACGCAGGCGAAGTTCCGCCGCCGGCGGTAGGCAACGTAGTGCTGCAGCGATACCGCGTGGCCCTCGCCCAGGTCGAGCAGGCGCGAGTCGAGCTCCTCGTACAGTCCGCGGATCCCGTCGCCAGCCTGAGCGAGCACGTCGGTGACCGTTCGACGGTTGGCCGAGACCGGCCGGGCAAGATCCGTCCGCCGACCTGGGATGGTGCCGCACCCGCCGGCGACTGACGCCGCCAGCTCCAGCGTCACCAGGTCGTCCCCGTATCGCCGGTAGACCACCATGTCGATCCGGTGGTGGGACATCCCGGCCGCCACCAGGTCGTAACGGGTGAAGTCCGCTGCGATACACACCACCCGCGGGTTGCTCCAGTCCACCTGCTCGGCGGCCTCGGCGCCGAGCCGCTGCTCGACGAGCGCCTCGAACTCTGCGCGGTTCTCCACCAGCCACGAGAGATAGAACAGCCCCTGCGCGAGGACCGACTCGCTGCTCGTGCGCTTGTACTCGATCAGCACTGGGCTGCCGTCCTCGTCCAGACCGAGGCTGTCGATCCGACCCCGGTGCACCGGGCCGGTGGAGTACTCGCTCGCCAGGAAGCGGACGCCGCCCAGCATCTCCTCCATGTTCGCCTCGACGAGAGCCTGGAGGTGACGCTCCAGCTCCACGGTGTCGCCCTCGATACGACGAACATCCCCATCAGAAACGCGGAACACCTGCAGACCCGCCACGTACCCCCCAGCACACCATCCACCGGACCACCCGGCGATGAACCGGACAACATACATGCCAGAAGTCGGACAATCTAGTACTTGTTGCGTTTATTGCACTTTGCTCCGGCAGGGAATAGAGGGGGTCGCGGTAGGTCGCTGTTCTCGAAGTGGCGGCTCTACTGGGGCAGTTGCGATACCGGCAGGCCCGGTAGCTGTCCCAACCCCGGTGAGGACCATGTTCTGAGCCATCGGGTTCGTCGCCACGCTCTGCACTACCGAGCCCACGCGCTGCAGGAACGTGCGGACGCGGCCCTGGTCAGGATTCCCCGTCGCGGCCTCGGCCTCCAGCGCCGCGACGTCGCCCTCGACCGCCGCCTGTTGTTCCTCGGGGAGTCCGAGGATCGGGATGCTGAAGCGGATCATGCTGACGAGGGTGGCGAGGTCCTCGCTGCTGACGCCGGCGGCGGAGGAGTTGCTCGACTGGTGGTTGTTGCCGAACGCGATTGGATCACCGGCCAGACCCTCCGCCAGGGCATGGACCTCCTCGGCATCGGGATGCCCGAGCTGCTGTAGCTCTGGACGAGCCTCGGGGCGGGCAGGTATCACCTGCCCGCCCGGAAGGCGTGTGTAGTTGTGGTCCGGCAGCACCGCTGTCCCTTGGGATTCCGGGAGGCTCCGGAATCCCAAGAGGTGGCGACTGTGGGTGTCTATCGACCCGGGTTGGGGGCTATCGGCAGTCCACAGCGGACTCCCTGGCTCAGAGCCCGAGCCAGGGGGCGAGCGAGTCCCAAGCCATGCCGCACAGCCGCTGGGAGCGCTCGCGGACGAACTCGACGGTCCAGTCCTCCTCGCGCTCCGCGAGGGCTGCGACCAGAGGCAGATAACGCGCTCGGCGGATGATGGCCTCCGCCCCTTCGCCGATTTCGATACCCTCGTGGGCCGCCTGTGCGAGCGTCTTTTCCGCCTCCTCGACAGTCGTCGCGGAGAGTGCCCGGAACATCAGCCGCTTGATCGGCCACGAGCGCTGATGGGCGGAGGAGTTCTCGACCCTGGGAAGCAGCGTCAGGTTCCCGAGCATGTGGACGGTGTTCGACTCGTCATAGAGCCTTCCCTCCCACCCACTCGCACCGGACCCCTTCGGGGCCACATGCTCGATCGTGGAGAACGCCTCGTCGTGCCAGCGCTCCAGATTGAGGGTGCTCAGGACTCCCTGCCTGCCGATCGTGATCAGGCCGGGCCGCTCCCTGTCGGGAGTCGAGTCGTTGGAGGCCGCGAGGAGCAGGAGTTTGGTGAGCTGCCGCGAGCTCGAGTAGACAGGGATCTCGGCCGCGCGTGCCACCCAGCGGTCCTTCTCGCCGAGCCCCTCCTCCTGGAGCTGTTGGCGGAAGTAGGCCAACAGCTCCTCGATCGGGGGAACCTCGGTGAGCTGCCGGCCGAACCGCATGAACCGCGGCGCACCTTCGCCGGATGCCGGGAGGCCCATGAGCTTGCGGTACTTGTTGTCGATGCCGTTGGTGCTGCCGAAGGCGCCTCGCCAGAGGCCGTAGAAGGCGCCGCAGGCTCGGACGGCGGTGAGGAACTGACGGGCCCGCTCGTCGATGTTGTCCTGCGCCAGCCGGTGCGAAGCGTAGTACCGGGTGAGCGGCGCGACCACGATCTCGTGCTTGGCCTCGCTAAGTACCTGGGCACACAATGCTGCCTGCTTTCGCAGCGCGTCATCCGTGCATTCCGGCAACCTGTCCGGCTGAGCCCACGGGCCGGAGACGAACTTGGTGACCTGGGCCAGCGCCTGCAGGAAGACCCGCCGCTCGGCCTGGCCGGCCTCCTTGTCGAACGAGGTGCGCAGGTAGTGACGCTGCTCGCTGAGGCGCTTGCTGAGCCGGGTTCCGTCATTGAGCAGAGCGAACGGGATGAGGATGTTGTCCGTCGCGGTCTGCCGCTTGTCAGCGGATGACGCACCCTGTGCATCGAGGTACTTCTCGATGGTGTCGAAGTGGTTGTACGACTCCGAGTCGTGCCACTCCTTGAGCGGCTCGTTCTTGATGGCCTTGGGCTTGAACGTCTCGATCGCGGTGAGCGGCTGCCCAGTGGTGTTCAGCGCTTCGAACATGTCGAAGCCGTAGTCCTCGTGCTTGGACGTCACGACCGCCACGGTCACGCGGTTGAGCAGGTAGTTGGCGAAGACGATCAGCCGGAGAAGCGCCCCCAGGCGGTCGTCTTCCCGTGCGGCGTCGATCACGTAGTCGGGGAACGGACTGTTGAACAGGCCCTCCTGGAGGACCTTGGAGTCCACCATGGCCTGAGCGGAGGGGATCTCGGCCTCGTCCTCTCGAGCCTGCCGCGACAGCGAGACGGCCTGGCGCAGCGTGCGACGGATGAGGGCGCGCGTGAGCTCGAGATGCCGGTGAGCCTGGGCGTTGGCGTCTTCGGCCTCGCCCTCGACGAAGGGAACGTGCTTGTAGTCCTGGGAGATCGGCTCGTCGCGGCGGAACTTTCCGTACTGGTGCAGGTAGTACCCGATCGGTGATTCGTACTGCGCTTCGCCCTTGTTGCGGGACCACACGTCGTGAAACGAGCGGATCATGCGAGGGTAGAAACGGAAGCCGCCCTCGCCGTAGCGCATATCCTCCTCGAAGGTGTCGGTGAGACGGACCGTCACATCGACTGCCTGGTTGAAACACCAGTCTCGGGCCTCGCCTCCATTCTTGGGAAGCCGATTCGCGCGCAGGCTGATTTCTTCGTGCAGGACAGTGGTCAGCAGGAGAAGGGTGGTCATCCGCTGCTGGCCGTCGATGATGCTCATAACCTTCGCGGGCACCATCGGTCGGTGGATCGGATCCACGGTGCTGTACTGCAGGTCGCGCAGTGCGATTACCGATCCGATGAAGCAGATCGACTCCGGGAACTTGGTGATCTGCTCCACACCGTGGGCGACGTCAGCGATGAGACGCTTGACCTTGTTGGACTCCCAGCTGTATGCGCGCTGGTACGGCGGGATATAGAGTCCCTGCCCGGTTTCACTGAGGTACTGCGCCACGGTGTAGGGGGCGGCGTCAAAGATTTCTCGGGTTTCCAAATGAAGCTCCCGTGCATTTCGCGGTTCCGTTTGCCAGTCAGGCTCTCTTCGCGCGCTATCGCGGCTTTTCGGTTCCTCGGCTCACGCGGGCAGCCTGCGGCCCGGCGTCGCTGGAACACTTCACAGCTGCTGCGGTTCCTGCCGGCCCCCTCGCCACGTGTCCCCGGATAGGGGCACCTCTGCTTCCCACCGTCCCCCTCGGTGTGCCCAACTCTGACCGTCGCGGCCTGCCGCTAATGGGTAGTCCACGACCAGCGATCACCCTAGACCGAGCGACTGACACGCATGAGTTCCTCTCGGAAAATCGCATACAAAAAACCGGGCATATCTGGCATATGCCGCAAAATTTCGGGATTCGATTGCGGAGCGCCGGCACGAGGCCGGACAGGCGAGTGGCGCAGAGTGTCCGGCCGGGCGGCTTGGGTGAGCGCGCCTCGGCAGTCGCTCCGGTTGGATAGGATCTCAGTGCACTCCTGGTGGAGCGGGTCAGCCCGCCGAGGGGAGCCGCCAGGAGTGAGAGTCGGAACGTGTCGGAACGAGGGGGCAACATGGTCGAGGGCCGTGCCGCAGAAGCAAAGATCGTGTACCTCGACTACAACGCCACAGCTCCGCTGCGTCCGGAGGCGCTCGAGGCAACGCTGGTCGCGCTCAAGAGCGTCGGCAACGCCTCAAGCATGCACCACTTCGGCAGAGAGGCCGCCGCCAGGGTCGATGGCGCGCGCCGCCAACTTGCCGATCTGCTCAACTGCTCCCCGGGAGAGATCATCTTCACCTCGGGGGCAACCGAGGCGAACAATCTCGCCCTGCGGGCCGCGCTTGCCCGCGGCGGTGTACTGGTGACCACTGCGGTCGAACACCCTGCCGTTCTTGAAGCGGCGCGTGCGATCACTCAAGGGGAAGTCGACGGTCTTGTCGTACTCCCCGTGGACGGCGATGGCATCCTCGACCTGGAGCCGCTCCACGAGGCCCTCAGCCGGCGGAACGTCGCTCTCGTGTCGGTCATGCTCGCAAACAACGAGACCGGAGTCCTGGCCGATCTGGCCCCCATCGCCAAGGCCGCGCACGAAGCCGGTGCCCTGGTCCACACAGACGCGACGCAGTACGTCGGTCGGCTGCCCCTGGACCTTGCCGAGCTGGGCGTCGATCTGCTGTCGCTCTCCGCTCACAAGTTCGGCGGCCCGCAAGGAGTGGGGGCGCTGTTCGTCCGCCGTGGCACCAACCTTCCGCACCGCCCCCTCCTGATCGGAGGCGGCCATGAACGCGGATGGCGAGCCGGAACCCTCAACGTGGCCGGCATCGCTGCGCTCGGCGCTGCAGCAGAGGCTGCCCGACGCAACCTGCCCTCGGAAGCCGCCCGGGTGTCTGAGCTGCGCCACAACCTGGAAGTCGGCCTGACCGCCCGGGTGCCGGGCTGCCAGATCAATGCAGCGCGGGCGCCTCGCCTTCCTGGCGTGACCAGTGTCACCTTCCCGGGAGTGCCAGCCGACGCGGTGCTCGCCGCAATGCCACACGTAGCGGCATCGGACGGCAGCGCCTGTTCGTCGGGAGCGCCGAGCCCGAGCCACGTCCTGCTAGCAATGGGCCGCAGCCGTGGGGACGCGGACTCCACTGTGCGCTTCTCCCTGGGATACGCCACCACCACGGAGGACGTCGACCGCGCAATCGACGCCGCTGCTGCAGCGGTCGAGCGAACCCGGTTGCTGATGGCCGCTACCGCCGAACAGTGACCGACGTTATCCCCTATTAGCCCTTCTTTCCTGCGATTGACCACCGAGAGGCATCCCCGAATGTCAGACAGCCGGCTCGCTGAGGCCGTCGAGCTCAATTTCAACCGCCACGAGACCTTCGCGCCGCGGTTCGGTTGGATGCACAAGGCTTATACGCAGGTGAAGGACCACCCCGACATCTTCTACCGCGAGGACGCGCCCGTCCTGCTCGGCGTCGGTCGGAACATGGTCAACGCGATGCGCTACTGGTCGAAGGCGTTCAAGCTGACCCAGGAGCACGCGCACACCGACCCGTCCAAGAAGGCACGCCTGTCCGCACCGACATGGCGCGCCCGGTGGCTGCTCGACGAACACGGCGCGGACCCGTATCTCGAGGACACCGGCAGCCTCTGGCTGCTGCACTGGTGGCTGCTCTCCGCCGAACCGGACTCCAAGTGCCAAGCGCCCAGCTGGTACGTGATGTTCAACCTGGCGCCCCGCTCCCGAGTCACGACCGCAGAGATGACGAGCGTCATCACGCGTTTCGTGCATGAGAACTTCGACGAGGACAAGTGGCGGGCGGCGGAGTCGGTCAACCGTGACGTGGACTGCCTGATCAAGATGTACGCCCTGGACCAGGAGTTCAACCCGCTGTCTCCGGGTAGTTTCGAGGACCTGCTCATGTCCCCGTTCAGGGAGCTCGGACTGTTGGAAGGGCAGGGCAAGGGCAAGCAGCGGACCTGGCGCTTCACCAGCGGATCCCGGTCGAACCTGCCCGCGCCGGTGCTCGCCTACGCCTGCCTGGACTACGCCTCTCGGCTCGCCCCGAACGCTGGCTCGATCACGCTGGCACGGCTCGCCGCAGAAGAAGGGTCACCGGGCCGCGCGTTCCGTATGCGGGAGCCTGAGTTGGCCAAGGCCATCGAGTCCGTGATCAATGATCACCCTGACCTCCAGCTGGTCGAGGCCCTCGGCCAGAGGAGCCTGGCCTACCTCAAGCCCCCACAGACGCTCGCGTGGGACATCTTGGATGAGTACTACGGCTGTGTCCGGGATCGGGACGGTTTCCCCAGCCCGGAGCGATGGACCGAGATCTACCCCGGGCTTGCCAAGACCGCGGTGAGCAGTGCGCGTAAGAAGACGTCCCAGCAGGCCGAGGAGCTGGTGTTCGGCGAGGAGAACTCCTGATCATGACGACGAAAACCAAGCAGCGCTCCCGCCAGAGCACCGACAGTTTCCAGCTCCCTAAAGGCATCGCCCTGGTCGGATCGGAGCTGCGATCCACCAACCTCGAACGTGACGTCCGCGAGCGCCAACTGAACTCGCCCTACGTCGGCGCGCGTGCCCTCGATGTCCTCGAGCGCGTCACCAACGCCGTCGGCGATCTCGGACGTACCCGCGCATGGTCGTTCACCGGCCCCTACGGCTCCGGCAAATCCACGCTCTCCAACCTCTTCGACGCCTTCCTCGGACACGACAAGGCTCGCCGTGCCGAAGCAGAAGCGGCCGTTGCGGCAACCAGCCCCGGATACGCCGCGCGGCTGTCCCGCGTCCGGGACGAGCTGACCACGGACGGCTTCCTCGGCGCTGTTGCCACGGCCCGTCGTGAACCTCTTGCCGCAACGATTCACCGAGCCCTGCAGACAGCCGTCGAGCGCAGGTGGAAGAAGCGGCCCCCGAAGGTCGTCGCCCAGGCCCTCGCCGCGTGCGCCGAACGGGAGGTCCCGACTGCGCAGAGCCTGTTGGATGCCGTCACCGTGCTGTGTGACGCTGCCCCCGTCCTGCTGATCCTCGACGAGTTCGGCAAGACACTCGAGTACCTCGCCGCGGCCGGCGACACCGGAGACGCCGACAGCGACGTCTTCCTGCTCCAGATGCTGGCCGAGAAGGGAGCAGGGCGCTCGGGCCTGCCACTGTTCGTCTTCACGCTCCAGCACCTGGCGTTCACCGACTACGCAGCGCGATCCAGCTCCGTACAGACCCAGGAATGGGCGAAGATCCAGGGCCGGTTCGAGGACATCACCTTCGCGCCGAACCTCGGCGACGCCGTCCACCTCATGCGCCGCCGCCTCGACCTGTCCGCCGTTGGCGAGCCGGGCCGCGCTCTTATCGAGGCCCAGGCAGAAGCTGCCGCGAAGGCGTGGAGGGAGGGGCACGCACTCAACTCCGTCGTCGACATCTCGGCGGAGATGTTCGCTGGCCTTTACCCTCTGCACCCGCTGACCGCTGTCGCGGCTCCGCTGCTCGCTTCCCAGATCGGCCAGCATGACCGCAGCCTCACTGGCTTCCTCGCCAGCGACGAGCCCCACACGGTCCGGCGGACAATGGAGATGCTGTCCTCGGACGCGCCCGAGCGCGCCTCGACGGTTCGCCTCCCGCAGCTGTACGACTACTTCTTCGCCTCGGGCCGAACCACCATCCTGGCCTCGTCGAACGCCAGCCGCTGGCTTGAGGTCGACATGCGGCTCAATGAGGCCCACGGCCTGCCCAACGAGGACCAGGAAGTCCTCAAGGTCATCGGCATCCTGAACCTCATCGACGCCGACGGTCTCCTGCGCGCAACGCCCGGCATGATCCAGTTCGCGCTCAACGACCCACTCGACGCCAACGACCCGGACCGCTTCGCGGCCCTGCAGAAGAAGCTGGACAAGCTCGTCCAAGACGGCTTCGTGGTTCACCGCGCCTACAGCAACGAATACCGCGTCTGGCAGGGCACCGACGTCGACATCGACGCCCGGGTCCGCGAAGTCGCCACCCGGATCCAGCCCGCGGACGTCGTCGACTACGTCAGCAAGCACCTCGGCACCGTCCTTCCCGCCGCCGTGGTGGCCGGCAAGCACAGCCAGCAGACCGGAATGCTGCGCTACTTCGTCACAGCGGTCAGCCACGAAGGGGAGAAGATCGACGGCCCCGAGGTGGTCAAGGACGCCGCTGACGGCCTCATCGTCTACCACCTCGGCACCCTCGACACCCGGCCTGCCGTCAACTCGCCCCTTCCGGTGCTGATCGGCGTCACCCAGAACCCTGAGCGGGTCCTTCAAGCCGGAATCGACCTCGTCGCACTCGAGGAACTCCTCGACGACGACACCATCGACCACGTCGCCTCCCGGGAGATCGCCGAACGCGCAGCAGAGATCTCCCAGCTCATCGGCGCGCAGCTCGACGAAGCGTTCAACCCCCGTAGCCCGCAGGCCACCTGGCACCTCTGGAACACCGCTGCCGACGTCACCAACGCGCCCGACGCAGCTCTCGAAGCGCGCAGCTACGCCAGCCTCGCCTCCCAGGCGTGCGAACTCGTCTACCCGCACACTCCGCGTATCCGCAACGAGATGGCCGGCCGTCACCAGCTCACCAGCAACGGCTCGCGAGCCCGCCGCGAGGTGCTCACCGCCATGATCCAGCGATCGGGCGTGCACCTCCTGGGCTTCGACCCCGACAACTACTCCGCGGAACGCGCGATGTACCACGGAGTCGTCGAGTACCTTGGCCTCCACCGCGTCGCAGGGGAGAGCGGCAACGCTGTCGACTCCGACACCATCCTCACGCACGGAATCTCCAGGCCCAGCAAGGAAGCCAACGCCGAAGCCAACGTCACCGAAGTCTGGGACACACTCGAGGCAGCGCTGACCAAGGCCACCCGACCGACCCCTCTGGGCGATATCTACGAGCAGCTGATGGCGCCGCCCTACGGCGTCAAGGCCGGCGTCGTCCCGATCCTCGTGGTCACTGCCCTGATCCTTCGCAGCGACGACATCGCGCTGTTCGAGGACGGCAACTACTGCCAGCGGTTGACCCCGGAGATCATCGAGCGGCTCAACGTCAACCCGGACCGCTTCATGGTCAAGGCCGCACCCGTCGGCCGCGGTCAGCGCCGCCTCGTGGTCGAAGGACTCGCCAAGGCCCTGAACATCACCGCGCCGCGATCGCGCTCGGCCCGTAACCCCATGCTCCTGGCCGTCACCCGGACGATCCTCGGCCGCTACATGGCCCTTGATGACTTCGCCAAGGCCACCAAGCGCCTGAGCGCGCCGGCGCTGGAGCTCCGGGACGTCCTGAAGGAAGCCACCGACCCCGACGAGCTGATTTTCACCGCCCTGCCCCTCACGCAGGGAGTCGAGCCCGTCCTGGCCGAGACCGCCAAGGACGAGCAGGCAGCCAAGACGTACGTCGCGGGCCTCGTCGCCACCCTCGACGAGCTGTCCGGCGCGAGCGCCGCCCTGCGCCAGCAACTCGTCGCGGCCCTCGCAAAGGAATTCCGCCTCCCTGCCGAGATCGCCGAACTCCGCTCTGGTCTCGCCGAACGGCTTCGCGGGTTCGCCAACGCACCCCTCGAACTCAGCCTGCAGGGCTTCGTCTCACGCGTTCTCGACGAGAACCTGCCAGACGAGGACTGGCTCGAGCCGATCACCATCCGTCTCCTCAACAAGGCCCTCGTCAACTTCACCGACCGCGACACGGATGCCTTCCCTGCCAAGGTGAAGGAGGTCGCCCGCGCCCTCGACCGAGTCAGCCACCTCTACGAGACAAACGATGAGCCGGCGGCTGCCCAGAAGCCTGCCTCGCCGCGGCGCATCGACACCCGCCTTCTCACGCTCACCACCCCCCAGGGCACCGAGGAACGCACCCTCATCCACGTGCCGAAGCAGTCACGCAAGGCAGCCGACAAGCTCGTTGTCAGTGTCATCAGGCAGGCTGAAGAGGCGCTCGGCCCGGACGGAGCCCGCATCCTGCTCGCCGCCCTCGCCGAACGCCTGGCCGCCGCCACTGACGCGGCCCCCGAGACGAAGGAGAAGCTGTGAGCGACACCAGCTCCGGCACCAAGAAGCGCCACGTACTCGGCCTGTCCGGGGGCAAGGACTCCTCAGCCCTCGCCATCCACATGCGCGACCGGGTACCCGACATGGAGTACTTCTTCTGCGACACCGGCGCCGAGCTGCCCGAAACGTACGAGTACCTCAACCGCCTTGAAGCCGCAGTCGGCAAGCCGATCGTCCGGCTGAACGCCAGCCGCGACTTCGATCACTGGCTTGAGGTCTACCAGGGCACCCTGCCCAGCCCTCAGATGCGCTGGTGCACCAAGAACCTGAAGATCAAGCCGCTGGAAGAGTGGGTCGGCGACGACGAGGTGATCTCCTACGTCGCCATCCGCGCAGACGAGAACCGCCTCGGCTACGTCAGCACCAAGCCGAACATCACCGCGGTGTTCCCATTCCGCGAGGATGGCATCGACCGCGCCGGCGTAGACAAGATCCTCGACGAGGCCGGCATCGGCCTGCCGGCCTACTACGAGTGGCGCACTCGCTCGGGCTGCTACTTCTGCTTCTTCCAGCGCAAGCACGAGTGGGTCGGGCTGAAGGACCGTCACCCGGACCTCTTCGAGAAGGCCATAGCTTACGAGGAGAAGGTCAACTACCGGCACACTGCGATGCAGGGCCGAGAGTACACCTGGTCCCAGGGCGAGTCCCTGCATGACCTGATCGAGCGCCGCGAGGAGATCGAAGCCAAGCACCAAGCAGCTCTGGAGAGGGCGGCCACCCGCGTAAAACCGAACCGACCGCTGCTCGAGATCCTCGCCGATGCCCATGACGAGGACGACGACGAGGCAGGCTGCTCCGTCTGCCACCTCTGACGAATAACACCTGAGCCCCCGCTGCGACCGGCGACAGCCGTCCGCAACGGGGGCTCAGGTGTACCGATGGCGCTCGGAGCAACTCAGCCGCGCCGCCAAGATCCAGTACGGCACGCCGGAGAGCGCTATCGTTTGGGAGCCCGCGCGTGAGCCGGGCCTGAGTAGACGATGTCCCCCGGAGAAGCACTGGTCATGGCCGCACAGTTGCCGTACCTGGTCGGCCACACCGAGATCGCCGCCCTGTTTGGCATCGAGCGCCAGACATCTCAAAAGTGGCGGACCGACGGCATCCTCGGCGAGCCCGACCTCATCGCGTCCGGGAACCCCTACTGGCTACTCGCCACGGTCCTTCAGCTCGAAGGTCACAGTGGGCGGGAGATCACCGAAGAGCGGCTGGCGCAGTACAAGGCGACGATCCCAGGTGGATACAGTCTCGCGGACCCGGAGGGCCTTCCGGTGATCGTAGGGATCAAGGAGGCCGCTCTCGTACTGGGGGCCGACGAGCGAGCCATCGCTCGATGGCGGAATCGGCGGACGATTGCGGACGAGGATCTCAAGCTGTCGGGTTCACCGCTCTGGCTTCTCGACACGCTCATCGCTGACGCCCAGGCCCGCGGCCGAGCAGTTGATCCAGAAGCACATGCAAGGCTGCTCGCCGGTGATCGGCTGAGTCAGAAGCCGCGAGGCCGAAAGGCAGCCTCGGAAAAGTAGTCAGGGAGGAGGCCGCACGCCGCGAACCCCGATGACGCTACGTCATACACCAGCCGGAGTCGCACAACCCGTCGTCGTCAACGACAACGAGAGGCTCCACCGCTATCGCCTCGGCCAGCGGACGGCCGTAGCGGGTCAGGTACACCGGATCCCGACCGAGAGCCTTGCGTCGGCGATTGACCAGTTCCTCGATGTGCACCGACTGGGCGAAGAGCTCGGGCTCCAGCGACCGCTGACGGCGCCAATCCCCAACGGTGCGAAAGGGGCAGAAGAAGCACGAACTTTTCGGAGGGACGGGAAGCCCCGCTTCCTCAATGACTCGCACACAGTCCGTCCTCCGAAGCCCGAGCTCCAGAAGCGGGTACTCGATCAGCTCATACGGTTCGCTACGCCTGCGGTTCGCACGATGGATCTCGTCGACGGAAATTCCGATGCCCACGTGAGCCGGTGCGGCGGTCGTGGCTCCGTGTTCGCGAAGCCATCGTCCGATCACCTTGATCTTGAAATCAGCTGTGCAGGACCTTCTTCCTGGCGCCCCGTTCGCCATGCGAACTGGGATCGGGATGGAGCGAGTGTCAGGTCTGCTGAGCCGTTGTACCAGCGTTTCGGACTCGCCATCGCGCCGCAGCCGCCGGAGCTGCCTGAGATCGATCCCAGCGCTGGCAGCGAACGGAACTGCGACATCGCGTACGTACGTGAGCGTGGCCGGGTGCTCGCTATCGTCACCGACGTTCGCGAACAAGAACGTCGGGTAGTCGATTTCTCGGCGAGCTGCGAGGACGAGTAGCGCGGTGGACTGAACGCCGCCCCCGTACGACACCGCCCTCAACGGACCGGCCGTCCAGTCCGTACGCCCGGACATTGCATCTACTGACGGTTGACCCATGGAGGCTCCCAGGTTGATCACTCGAACCTGAGATACTCTATGGATGATGATCGAACAGATCAAGTGTTTATCTCGCGCGGCTCGATGTCCCGCATCGCCGACCCCTTGGGTGGCGATGCGGGACATCGAGTGGACCTGCGAGTGCAGCAAGGTGTCCGGCTTGCGACTGCTGGCGGACTGCCTCAATGTGCCAGCTCGGCGTCGGGGCCAGTCGCCAATCAGCGAGCGCCAGTGCTCGGGACCGTCATGACCAGACCGGGCCTGCGGGTCTGTCGGGGAGCCACAGTCGGGCGGGACGTGTCTGTGGCGACCGCGGGTCATGCCCTGCGAATCTGCCTGACCGGTCGACAGTCGACCACCCCTGATCGAGCGCGGCGCCGCCTTAATCGGACAATGTTCCGAAGGGTGTCAGTATTTGTGGCGACTATTCAGTCTTGCCCGTATTTGAGACTGCGGGTGAGGGTGACTCATGTTTATGACCGGAAATGCGCGACTCGCCCAGTTCGATGTCTCGGCGGCGAGTCTCTTCCAAGTGTCGAATGAGAATTTCCTCCATGAGGTCGAGATGAAGGCCATCCTTTCGATATTTCTCCAGGAGGCGTTGCGCATCATATCGAAATGACCGGGCGGTGTTGCCCTCTGTAAACGTCAGTGGCTTATCTGCCATGGTCTGCAAGGACCGTCTCCGCTCCGCACGGTCCCAACCGGCGAGCCACACGCCAGCTGCGCCCTCATGGATCCCGCACGCCCTCACGAAGGATCCTACGAATCGCCTGGTCGGCACGCGGCGACCCTTCAGGACGCCGTGGATCGTGCCGCGAGAGAGATTATCGCCCGAGCTTTGAGCGCGGCGCTCCAGTTCTCGCAGCGATAGTTCTCCCGTCGCCTGATGAAGTTCGATCAAGGCGAGGCGAAGCGTGGCGTGATCTCTGATGTACTCGGGCCGCATTGGCTGTGGCGAATTGACCCCACGCCCAGCCGCCCGTGCCCTCTCATGCCGTGCACGCTTCCACAATTCACGGCCAGGTGTGGGGTCCACTCTGCATACTGTCGCGAATGCTTCCACGATCTCCAATGTGGGCACAATCTGCCCCGAGGCTGCGCGAGAGAAAACTGTTGCAGAAAACGGGGCCTGCTGGGCCATCTCGCGGTATGTCAGTCCGGACCGTTGCTTATGTTCGCGGAGCCAGAGTGCCAACTGGGCCCTGTGATGCCATGCACCTCTGTCGAGCTTTCTCTGAGGCCGGCCCATGTTGGCCGCCTCAGCGACGGCGACCGGGGACCAGGGTCGCCATCTCCCTGGCCGCTGGCATTGCAATGGCGACCGCACCGGCCAGCAGCTCAAGGATGCTGGCGGTTGGGGTGCCGGCGAGAGCCAGAACCGCGGCGAGGAGCACGATCACAAGCACGATGACGACTGCAGCCGGCGGGAGCATCTTTCGGTTGCGCCAACGGGGCATCCCGGTGGAGCACTGGAGCCCGGTCGGGTTCTGGCGGTTGCTCTTCATCATTTCCTCCATGGCGGCGAGGCGGGCTGGCGTGGTCGACGGATGTCGACGTGTTGGTCCGTCAGGCCGCTTGTGTGGTCCCGATCCTGCTGTCGGGGAGGCCGCTTCAGCAATGATGATCATGGTCCGAGTGCTGCGTTGATGTGCGCGCGTCCCAAAAGGGGGTCAGCGCCCAGGTTTTTTTGAAGCATGATCGAAAAGGAGGGCGCTGACACATCTGCCCAGGTCGGAAGATTTGATCTTGCTGAGCCGGTCGGAGTTGATGCACATCTGTCCGCAGCATCGGGTAAGGCCCTCCCTGAGACAGGGCCGGGCGTCGGTACGGTACGCAGGCGCAGCCGCGTTCAGCAGGTAGGGCCGACCGGTTCGCCGGCCGACGCCAGGTGAGAGACCTCGGATTGCGCTCGAACGGAGAACGAGAGCCTTACGCAGTGCAGCGCGCGGTGGCCGGACGGCCAACCCTGTGCTGCGTCTCGGTCTGGTCGAGGGTGCTGCCGTGTACGGCGCCCGTCCTCCTGCGGGCCGGCGTTGGCTGAGGCAGTCGGCGCGCGGCTGCACCGGAGCCACTGAAGGCGACCTCACAGTGGGCATCCGCGCTGTCAAGCGCAGCGGCCAGGGCGAGGTCGGCGTCGTCGGCGGAGTCCTTGAGGAGGCTGGAGTGGCGCAGAGTCTTGGAGACGACGGTGAGGGGGATACCGGCGGCGATCATGATGCTGGCTGCGGTGTGGAGCAGGTCGTCCAGGCCGATCTTGGGTAGGTCGAGTTCGGCGGTGCGTTTGCGGAGCCGATCGAGGAGCCACTGCGGGCGCAGGGGCGAGCCGTCCGGGCGGGCGAAGACCGGGCCTTCGAGGCAGACTTCGGGGTGGGCGGCCATCTGGAGGGTGGCCTGGCGGTGGAGGGTGGCCATCACCCTCGAGGAGAGGCTGATCCAGGCGCGGCTGGCTCCGTTTTCGGGCTCGCTGAGGTGGATCTTCCCGTTGTTCACGGCGGTCAGGGTCCAGCGGACGTAGAGCTGGTGGTCCATGAGGTGCACGTCGGACCAGTGCGGGGCGAGGATCTCGCCGCGGCGCATGCCGGTGCCGAGCATGTCCTCGAAAGGTCGGTGAGCCGGTCGGCGTAGTGCTCCGTGTTGTGCCGCAGAAACGCCGCCGCCTGGTCGGGGGTCCAGCAGACGCGCTCGGCAGCGCGGGGCTTGGCGGGTACGGAGTGCTTGGCCGGGTTGTAGCGCAGCCGCCAGGTCCGCACCGCCTGGTTCAGGGCCTTGCGCAGCATGGCCACCGCGTGGTGAACGGTGGTGCGCCCGTGGCCAGCGGCGCGCTGGCGACACGTCGCGAGGGTGATCACGGACCACGTTCGGCGGGTAGGGCGGCTTGATCGCGCAGCATCGGTCCAGGGGGTCGCTGCTCGGAACGGTGGCCGCGGACCGGGAGGAGGCGGGCCGCCGGTTGGCAGCGGGTTGTTGGGCTCGTACAACTCGGAGCACGCGCGGTGCGTCGCGCCGAGCCTCGGACCGGTCTCCGGAGTGGGCGATGGCGAGCGCCGAGAATTTCTACGAGACGGCAAGGAATTGGTGATAGAGGGATTTGAGGTGGCCATTCTCTGGCCGGCGTTCGGCCTGGGTCAGACTGATTTCTCTCGGCGCTAGTTGGCTTCTGCCCGGTGGCCCTCTGGGCGATTCGCAGGAATCGCTGGATTAACGGCCGGAGTGGCGCTAACCTGGAGACATGAACGCCATCCGGAACCTCCGTCAAGCCCCTGACCTGGGGACCAGCTGGGGACCACACGTCGTGCGCGGCACTGCACGAGGTGCACGAGACGCGCTCATCTGCACACGCACGACGTGCGCGTTGGCGCATTTCGAGAGCTAATGTGATAGCCCTACTAAACTGGGGGTCAAGGGGTCGCAGGTTCAAATCCTGTCGTCCCGACTGTGAAGTCGGTTGTGAGAGCCGGTACTTGGGAAACCGAGTGCCGGCTCTTTCTGTTCTTGCGTCAATTGGTGGTCGCATTGTGATCGCCGGGCCACATCGGCCAGGCCGCTGTGGGTTCTTCGGTTCGTGTCTGCTGGTGTGCGGGCAGTTGCCGGTGCGGGCGCGGGTTCTGGTGCCAGGGGCGGCGGGCGCGGCAGGCGGGCCAGCCGAGGGCGGCGCGGTCGGCGTTGTTGAGGACCCAGGCGACGGCGTCGACAGCCGCGCGGGCGGCGAGGAGCATCAGGTCCGTGTAGATGTTCGCGCTGGTGGACAGAGTGCGGTGGCGCAGGGTTTTGGAGATGACGGGCAGGGGACGCCTGCGGCGGTGGCGAAGCTGGCGGTGAGGTGGCGTAGGTCGTGCAGGGCGATGCGGGGGACGCCGGCCTTGTCGCAGTTGGTCGGTAACGAAGGCCCGGAGGTGCTGGCGGGTGAGGTCGATCAGGGGATCTGGCCGAGGGCGGGGATGAGGTCCTGTTCGACGTAGGCGCGGTAGCGGGCCATGGTGGTGGGCTTGAGGTGGAGCTCCCGCTCGGCGAGCCAGTCCCGAAGGTAGTCGGCGGTGCGCTGCCGCGGGTCGGTGATGACGCAGAGGGCCAGGTCCTCGTTGAAGCGCCGCAGTGCGGTGTGGGCCTCGATCTCGTCGGGGAAGCCTGCGCGGCGGATGGTGCGGCGGTGGCCGTCGCCGGTGGGGGCGTCGACGGCGAAGGCCCAGCCGCCGTGGCGGGGGTCGGTGGCGAGACGGGGGCATTGGGTGCCGAGCTGGCGGTGGTCGTCACGGCAGCCGCAGCGCCGGTAGACGCGTCCTGGGTCTCTGCCGGGATTCGGTGAGCAGCGCATGGTGATCGCCTCGAATGATCGTGCGCGAGTCGTCCCCACCTCCAGTGTGTGTCCGCGGCGCGGCCCACCGTGCGACCACCGGCCCCCGAATTTGGCCCATGGCCTGCGGGTCTCCCTTGATCAGTGACAAGGGCCCGCAGGCAGCTGATCGTCGGCTGGCTTCAGCGGCCGACGCAGGTTGGTCAGATGAGCCGGTCGCGGTGGGCGGCTGAGCTTCGCGGAGGAGGCGGGGGGCTTCCTCTTCCCGCTGATCCTGACCCAGAGTCCCGACAACGTGTCCTGCCCCTGTTCGTGTGGAGCTTCCAGCGCGAGTTCACCATCAACGTCCCCGCCATCCTCGCCGCCGCGATCCTGTCCACCTCCCGATCCTCGCCCTCTACGTCCTCGGCCGCCGCCAGTTGATCGGCGGCCTCACCGCCGTCGGCAACTAGCGGCCGTCGGCGACGGTCCGCTTCGGGAAGCGCGGTCGGCCGCCGCATCAGCGACCGGTAGGGCGCATAGCAGCCGGGGTGAGGGGCCGTTCCGGAAGGGAGGGGACCGCTCCCGTGGGATCGCTGCCCCGTGTGCCCTGGGTGCGAGCCCCGTACCGTCGGCCACAGGGTCGGCCGACGACTCCCGCTACAGGTCCTGGCAGTCCGTCCTCGATGTTCCGGCCGGTAACCCAGCGGCTTTCGTCGGAGACCAGGGTCGCGCCCGGAACGCCCTGGCGTCCTCGCGACCGCCGAGGTTCGGTGCATCCTCGACATCGCCCGGATCGCGCGATTAGGCTCGCGCGCAGCAGCTATTCAATTTGTTGACTATGGAGCCCACCGTGCACCCCTTCCGCGTAGTCGTCGAGGCCGGCGACCACGACGCCATCGAGGCCCTCCTGGCCGAGGACGTCGTCTTCACCAGCCCCGTCGCCTTCAAGCCCTACCTGGGCAAGGCCATGACCGCCGCGATCCTGCGCGGTGTCGGACGGGTCTTCGAGGACTTTCGCTACGTCCGCGAGATCAACGGCGCGGACGGCCGCGACCGAGCCTTCGTCTTCAAGGCCGCCGTCGACGGCCGCGAGGTGCACGGCTGTGACTTCCTCCACTTCGACGAGGACGGCCTGATCGACGAGTTGACGGTGATGGTTCGCCCGCTCTCCGGCGCGCAGGCACTCGCCGCCGCGATGGGCGCACAGTTCGAGCGAATCACCGCCGAAGCGCTGGGCGCGTCCGAGGCATGAGCGCGACGACGGGCTTGCGCCGGTACGTCGCGGTCGGCGACAGCCAGACCGAGGGCCTGGGTGACGGTGACGAGACGGCCGGATGGCGCGGCTGGGCGGACCGACTGGCCGAGACGATCTCGGGGCAGGCACCCGGCCTGCTCTACGCCAATCTCGCCGTCCGCGGCCGACTCGCCGGCCAGGTGCGGGCTGAACAGCTCGCCCCCGCCCTCGCGCTGCGGCCGGACCTGGTCACCGTGGTCGCCGGGATGAACGACCTGATGCGGCCGCGCTTCGACGCGGGCGCGGTCGTGGCGGAACTGGACGCGATGTTCGCGGCCTTCACGGCCACCGGGGCACGGGTGCTCACTTTCACCTTCCCCGACATCGGCCGGATCGCTCCGCCGGCGCGCGGGCTGCGGCCTCGGGTCCTGGACCTCAACGCACGCATCCGGGCCACGGCCGACCACCGCGGCGTCGTGGTCGTCGACTTCTTCCCGCACCGGGTGACGACCGATCCGCGCATGTGGAGCGCGGACCGGCTGCATGCCAGCCCGCTCGGCCACGCCGGGATCGCCGCCGCGGCGGCCGACGCGCTCGCGCTGCCCGGCAGCGACAGCGGGTGGGCCGACCCGCTGCCGCCGCTCCCGGCGGTGGGGGTCCGGCAGTGGGTTGCCCAGGAGGCCGCCTGGATTGGCACCTTCCTCGGACCGTGGCTGCTGCGCCGACTGCGCGGCCGCTCCTCCGGCGACGGGCGGGTCGCGAAGCGCCCGGAACTGCGGCCCGTCGAGGCTTCCCGCCCGGTCCGCTGACCGGTCGGGAAGCCTTCAGGCCGGCCCCCGCACGGGGGCCGGCGCGGCTGCGCGCCGCTCCAGGACCGCGAGTGCCTGCTCGCACCAGCGCTGGTTCTCGAGCTCGAACGACAGTCCGCGCATCAGCGTCAGATACGGCCCGATCCGCTCGGCCGTGGCGAGGTACTCGTCCTCGAAACGCCCGTCCAGCAGCCGCGCCCGCAGGCGTTCGTAGCGGGCAATCTTGGCCTGCGCCCACGTGAGACGTTCGAGCAGCGCCGCGCGCACGGCGTCCGGGTCGCCCGCGTCCACGGCCTGCACCTGGACGAGCAGCTCGTCCCGGATCGCGGACGGCCGCGGCGGCGAGGCCGTGAACGACCGCAGGGCGGTGCGGCCCGCCTCGGTGAGCGAGAACAGCCGCTTGTTCGGCCGCCGCTCCTGCTCGACGACCCGGGCGCTGATCAGCCCCTCGGCCTTCATCCGGTCCAGTTCCCGGTAGAGCTGCTGCGGTGTGGCCATCCAGAAGTTCGCCACCGACGCGTCGAACGCCTTCGTCAGGTCGTAGCCGGACGCTTCGCCCTCCAGGAGGGTCGACATGATCGCGTTGCGCAGGGCCATGCCGCCAGCCTAGCGAGCGTCCCGCAGATCGGCGACCAATGCGATTAATCAACAAGGCACGTATCTCTGAGACGAATCCCGGCATGCTCCTGGAGCGGGAACACCGTCCTGGTTGTACGAGAACGGGGCGGCCTGGTCGATGAGGGCCAGGGTGTCGCGTGTCGGTGAGGACGGTGCTGAGTAGCAGACGCTGCCGATCGCGCTCACGGTGGCAGCGGAGGCGGGAGCCGCGGAGACGTGGGCGGACGGGCCCGCGAGGAGAGTAGCGGCGACGGCGGTGGCGCCGAAGGCCGCGAATCGTTGGGTGAGACCCCATGCAGGAGGCCCTGTATGTCTCGAGGCTGGCACGCACCCTGGAGTCGGCCGGCCTGGTCGAGCACACCCGCGACCCCCGCGCCGTACAGCTCTCCCTATACCGAACAGGGCCAGGCCGTAACGCGCCAGGCCATTTAGGTGGTCCAGGATCTGCTCCAGCAGCTGCTGGAGCAGATCGGAGGCCTCGACGCCCCGCAGACGCGCGCGTTCACCGAGGAGCTGAGGACCCTGCTCGACGCACCTCTCGCTCCATCCGCACGGAACACCGAGAACAGCGCCGGATACTCTCCAGTGGAGGTTCCTTCCATGTCCGACTGGCGTGCACGCTCGACCCGGGCGAGCAGGCGTCCGTTCACCCGACCGACCGACCGACCCGACCGGCAACGGCACCCCCACCCGGCGCCCGAGCACTCGATGCCCCCCGGCCCGACCACCACGACGAGCCGTCGTCGATCCCGATCGAACGTTCGGTGCTCGACGCCGCGGTCTACCGGGACGGCCACCGGTCCCGGACGCCGTCCAGCCTCACGGAGGTCTACCGGCAACTGCCCGGCAAACCCGGCACCATGATCTGGATCGGTCTCTACCGCCCGGCCGAGGCCGGCAACGGCTGAATCTCACCCGTTGCCGGCCACAAGCCCACCGCGGCGCTGCGGTGTTCACCTGTCCTGTCTCGGCGCTGTGACGTACAGCGAATCGGAGCGGTCCGCAGGTGCCCTGATCCGCGGCGGTCGGTTCGGTGGTGGCGTCAGGTTGGTCGGCCTGGCTGCCAGGAGCAGGCCGTTGCTTCCGTCCGGGCGCCGGAGTCCTCACTCGTCGTAGTGGCCGTCGTCGCTGAACGCCCCGCCGAGCAGGGCGCCGCCCACCAGGCCGGCGGCGCCCGCGCCGAGCATCGCGCCGGCGCCGAAGCGGCGGCCTCCCTCCGGCCGTTCCTGTCCGGGGGCCTGGGGATAGCCCTGCTGCGGGTGGGCGTCCTGGTGGTAGGCCTGCTGCGGGTAGCCCGGCTGTACTGGCTGCGGGTACCCGTCGGTCTGCGGTGGGGTGTAGAACGGCGGCTGGGTGGTGCTGATGCGGTGGGCGCATCCGCCGCAGGTGTGGATCTGGCGGGGCACCCCCCACTGCGGGGACCACAGGACGGTGGTGGTGCCGGCGCCGTGCGAGGGGTCGAAGAAGCAGGTCATGAGTGAACTCCCTGGTGTTTCCTTGGTGATGACGATGGCTGTGGCAGGAACGGCCGGCACTGGCGGCGGTGCTGGTGCGGGCGGTGGCGCCGAGGGCTCTAGCACGTCCACGCCGAAGTCGGTGGCGATCCCGGCCAGCCCGGAGGCGTAACCCTGGCCGACGGCGCGGAACTTCCAGCCGCCGCCGTGCCGGTACAGCTCGCCGAAGAGCATGGCCGTCTCCGCCTCGCTGCCGGTGAGGTCGTACCGGACCACTTCGGTGGCGGTGACCGGGGTCGACGAGGCGGATGTGGGCGCTCGGGACCAGCGCGAAGGAATGGCGGCGCCAGCGGGCGTCGTAGATCGCGACGGCGAACACTATGCGCTGCACGGCGGGCGGTACGGCGGCCAGGTCGGCCTCGATCCGTTCCCGGTCCTCGGTGGTGGCGTCCGCCGGTTCGGCACCGAGATGGCGTACCGAACCGTCCGGGGTGCGCAGGTTGTTGAAGAAGACGAAGTGCTTTTCGGAGAGCACTCGCCCGGACGCGTCGCACAGCAGCGCACTGGCGTCGAGTTCCACACCGGGGGCCGTGGCGGTCCAGCCGACCCCGACCGTGACGGTGCCCAGCTCGGAGGCCGCCTCGGTCAGGGAGAGGTTGCCGCCCTTCGCCAGCCTCACACTCATCGACCATCCTCCGTTCCTGCACGGCCGTCCGTGGCTCCGCTGTCACTGACAGCCTGCCGATCCGGCCGGTCCGGTCGGAATCCCGCAACCGGCCGGGAGGGCCCCGCCGGTCGGCGGTGGGACCTGGCCGAAAGCAGGGGCCGGGAACCGGCTGCAGCCGGTTCGTCCTCGTCACCGGGGGGGCGGGCGATCGCGGTTCGCCACCGTCGGCCGTCGGCTGTCCGGATGCCCCGGCGGTGTTCGCTGCGCGGCGCGCCGTAGCGGGTGGGTCCTGGCAGACGATCTAGCCCTCACCGAGTTGACCGCCGACCCGGGATCGTGAGGACTGACCACGTGGCAGACCACTCAGCGCCGCCTACGACCGGCCGCCGCTCCAACGCTTCCTGGCGCGGCCCCACGTGGTGGTCGATGGGGTCTACGGGGCGGTTCTCGGGAGTTCGATGACCGCGGCCCTGAGCAAGGAGGTGCCCGACGACCGGCGGTACGACGCGACGTGGTTGCTGATCACCGCCGTGGTCACCGCAGCCGCCCACGGCTACGCGCACCTGATCGCGACCCGCGCCCAGCGGCGGATCGGTGCACGGGCCGCAGTCGCACCGTTGTGGACGAGTGGCCGCTCGCGGTCGGCGCGCTGCCGAGCGTGGTGCTCCTGCTCGGCGCGGGCCTCGGCTGGTGGCCGTCGCACGGGATCGAGTACGTCACCTTCGCGGTCAACATCGTGCTGCTCTTCGCGGCAGCCGCAGCGCCGGTAGACGCGTCCCCGGTCCCGGTCGCCGGAGGGATTCGGTGAGCAGCGCATGGTGATCGCCTCGAAGGATCGCGCGCGAGTCGTCCTTCTCTCAGTGTGCCTGCGCGGGGCGATCACCGTGCGACCACATACTCGCGAAAAGGGGCTGTGACCTGCGGATCTCCCTTGGTCGGGGCACAAGGGAGATCCGGCCGATCGATGAGTGTCAGCGGCCGATTCGGCTGGTGGGGGCAGGCGGTCAGATGAGCCGGTCGCTGTTGGCGGCGGCGGTTTCGCGGACCAGCTGGGCGAAGCGCTCGCGGCTTCGCTGCTGGTGCTGTTCGGCCTGTTCGTCGGTCCAGTCCTCGGCGTCAGCGGCGGTGTCGTTCTCGTAGTCGAGGTCGTCGTACTCGCTGTGGAGGAGCCGGCAGCCGTGGATGCCGGTAAGTGGCGGGAGGGGAAGCGGGGTTCTGCGACGGGCCAGGAGGTCTGCCCGCTCGACCCCTGCCTCGTCCGCGGGTCTATTGCGGCTCGCGGTGTTCGGGGTAGACCCCCGCTCGCTGGAAGCGGTCCTTGCGCATAGTCGAGTGAAATAGCGGCCTGTGTTGCAGTAGCACTGCAACACAGGCCGCCGCCGCGCCCGTCTTCCCGCTCATCCCGGGGCAGGACTCGTCCTGTCCTGGGATCTGCCGGTATCAAGCGAAGTGGTGCTCGCCTGCCATATCCGCGTCCACGGTGCCAGTGCTGGCGCCGACGCTGGCCGTACCCACCCGGCGCTCGAGTGCGCCGCCGGTGATCGCCTGGCCGGGCCACCCGTCCCAGACCGAGAAGGGCATGGCCGCGTCACCCGCGAGCAGCAGCGTGCCCTCGAGCAGGGTGGCACCCTCGGCGACCGAGCCCATCATCATGACCCGGGACTGAGCCCGCAGGCAGGCGCCCGCGCCGATCTCGATCGTGCCCATCGTCCACTCGCCGCGGGTGTTGAGGTGGGCTATCAGGACGGCCTGGTCGATGCAGGCGCCGTCGCCGATCGTGGTGAGGTCGGCCTCCTCCAACATCGGGTCGGCGCTGTTGGGGTACAGGCACACGCCGCGCCCGATCCGGGCTCCCAGGCAGCGGAAGAACCAGACTATGTAGGCGGAGCCTCCGAGGAAGTCCAGCAGGTCGCGTCCGCTGAACCAGTTGCCGGTCAGCGAGGAGATCACGGTGTGGATCTTCCAGCGCTGGCAGTACGAGTCCTGTGTCCAGAAGTGCTCGCCGCTGGTCCGCAGGCCGCCGATGATCCCGCGCTTCGTGGCCACCACGACGGCCGTAGCGCCGAGGGCGCTGACCAGGTGCAGCGGGATGTACAGCAGCAGCGTCAGGGCCAGCAGGACTGCGGTGTTGTGCAGGCTGCCGTGGGAGACCAGAAGCAGCTCCCAGGTGATCAGCAGCGCGCCGATCAGCGGGGCCGCCCGGTACAGCGCCGCCCAGACGGCGTTGGCGAGGTTGAACCCGATGTGGGCGGCCAGCGGCAAGACCCGGTACGGGGCCTGGTGGTGGTACATGGCCTGGGCGTACGGGCGCAGCGTGTCGGCCTCGGCCCGGCGCGGCGTCGCCGGTTCGAGCTCGATCGGCTGCAGGCGGCCGTCCTGGCCGATCCAGGTGGAGCCGGCCGGGGCGGTGAACCCGGCCGGGGCGTAGGTCCCGGAGCCAAGGACCGCGTTGCGCTCCACGACCACGCCGGGGGCCAGGACGCAGCGGTCGGCGACGTTGGCGCCCGCCTCGATCCGGATCGGGCGCGAGCCGTGCGCGTCCGTCATGAGGTAGGTCGAGCGGGAGCCGAACGTCACGTCGTCGCCGCATTCGAACAGGTCGTACTCGGTCATGATGTGGCCGGAGCCGGGCCAGTAGATGCGCTTGCCGACCTTGGCGCCGAGCAGCCGGAAGACGACGCTGATCGCCGCGAAGTTCGCGCCGAGGATCCGGCCGGCGCCGCCGAGGCTGCCGTCCGGGAGCAGTTTCCACATCAGCCAGCGCTCGAACTTCGGCCACGCCTTCGTGATGTCGTCGTCGGCCCGGAAGCGGCCGATCACGGTCCACTTCACGACGATGACGCCGGCCAGGTACAGGAACGGTGCGGTCACGGTCGAGACGGCCAGTACGGTGACGGACCGCAGGAGGTACTGCGGGGACATCATCCGCACGAGCAGGTCCACCGGGCCGTGCACGTGGACGCCGCGCGTGATCATGGTGGACATGAGCGCGTGGATGAGCATGATCATCGGGACCCAGGCCCCGACCGTCACGGCGCCCTTGATGAGCATGCCCAGGCCCTTGAGCCAGGACGGCGGGGAGTAGACCAGCGCGCGGGACAGCGCCCGGGTGCCCTGATTGAGTGAGCGCGGGTTCGTCGAGGTGCCCAGCGGCGCGAGCTCGGTGCCCGCCGGGACGTCCGCGCCGGGGACCACCGTGGAGCGGGTGCCGATCGAGCAGCCGGCGCCCAGGCGGATCGGCCGCAGGCTCATGGCCCCGCCCTCGAAACTGAAGGGGCGGATGATCGCGCCCTCGTCGACGACCGCGTCGTCGCCGATCGTGAGCAGGTCGAACTCGCCGAGGTCCGCGGTCTCCGCGATCCGCGTCCGGCGCCCGACCCGGGCCCCCATCAGCCGGTAGTACAGCGCGGTCAGCGGGTAAGAGAGCCCGAACACGCCCAGTCCGACGGTGCTCTGGATCTGGTGCGCGAGCCACCAGCGCAGGTAGGCCTGGCCCCACAGCGGCGCGGCACCCTGGCGGTAGCGACCCACCAGGACCCACTTGAGGCCGATCGCCACGATCGGGGCGACCAGCTTGCGGGCTGCGACGGCGGCCCCGAGGGCCGCGAACATCACCCACAGGCCGTTGAGTCCGAGGTCGCCGCGCAGGTACCACCAGAACATGATCCAGGCCGCGAACTGTCCCATCTGCAAAGCCGTCGGCAACAGCGCCAGCGGCGCCAGCTGGGTGAGCAGCGCCGCCACCGCCGTCTGCGGCTTCGGCGCCGGTCCGCAGGGCAGCGGCGCTGCCGGCCCGCTGGCGCCGTCGGTTTCGGCCCCGAGGTCCGCGACCCCGGCTCGGACAAGTGCCGCCAGGGCCCGCACACTCCGGTTGCGGAAGACGGCGGTCGGCGGCAGCGCTATGCCGTAGTGGGTGCGGAGCTCGGCGATGATCTGCACGGCGGTGAGCGAGGCCCCGCCCAGGTCGTCGAAGAAGTCGCTGTCGAGGTCGATCTCGCGGTCCGCGCCGAGGTGCGTCCGCCACTGTTCGAGCAGGTGCGCCTCGATCTCGTCACCCGCCCCGGCCTCGGGACGGTGGTTGGTGGCGGTCAGGGCCTGAAGCTGCTCGCGGTCCGGCTCGCCGTCGGCCAGCCGGGGGAACGCTTCGAGCACTGTCACCGCGCGTGGCAGCAGATAGTCGTGGACGACGCTCCGCAGCGTTTCCCGGAGGGCGTCGCCGTCGGGGACGGCTTTTCCGGGACATCCGACCGCCCCGGCTATTTCGACTGCGGCGCGCAGCACGCCGGAGTCCGGATCGCAGCTGACGTACACGTCCGTCGCGGCCGGCCAGGACGAGCGGATCGCGGCGACGAGCTCATCCGGCTCGATGACGACCGGCTCGGCCGGGATCGAGCCGGTGAGCGGGGCGCCGACCGGCGGGCAGATGGCTTCGTGGAGGCGTCGGCGCGCGGGCGTCCGTTCGTCGACCTGGTCGATCCCGAGCCGGCTGGCGAGCCGGAGGCGCAGGACCTTCCCGGTCGGGCCCTTGGGCAGGTCGTCCATGTAGACCAGGAGCATCGGCCACTTTGCCGGGGCCAGGTTCGCCGACAGGATTGGGGCCAAGCCGTCCAGGTCGACCCGCCGGTCGGCGTCCGGCACGACCACGCAGCCGGCTACCTCCCCCAGCACCGGGTGCGGGACCGCGAAGGCCAGCGCGGCGCGCACGTCCGGGTGCGCCACCACGACATCCTCGATCTCGGCCGGCGCGATCGTCTCTCCGCCGCGTTTGATGACGTCCTTGGCGCGGGCGACTATATAAAGGTATCCGTCCTCATCGAACCGGCCGATGTCGCCGGTGTCGAACCAGCCCGCCGGGACCGGCGGCTCGCCCGGCCCGGGCTCGTCCTGGACGATGCGCGCGAGCGGGACGCCGCTGATCATGATCCGGCCGTCGACACCGGTCGGGGCCTGGTTCCCCCACTCGTCGAGGATCAGCACCCGGGGGCCCAGGACCAGGCCGCTCGCGCCCTGGCGTTCCAGCCGGTAGTCCAGCGGCGGGATCGCGATCGGCATGCACTCGGTCATGCCGTAGCCGGGCAGGACGGCGGCCTGGAAGCGCTCGCGCAGCCGCGCGGCCGTGGAGGGTAGCAGGTCGCCGGCGGCGTTGCAGACGAATCGCAGCCGTGCCGTGGCCGTCCGCGCCTGGCCCTCGCGCAGGATGCCGTCGTGCATGGTGGGCGAGGCGTAGTACCAGGTGAAGCCCCCGCCGCCGACGAGTTCGTCCCAGAACGCCGCAGGGTCGAACCCGTCGGAGTAGACCATGGAGCTGCCCGCGAGCAAGGGGGCGAACAGGTTCCGCACGATGCCGCCGGCGTGGAACAGCGGCATCATGTTGAACCCGCGGTCCTCAGGGCCCAGTTCCAGCGCGGCGGCGATGCAGGACGCGCCGACGACCAGGTCGCGCAGCAGGATCGGCACCCGCTTCTTGCGGCCGGAGGTGCCGGAGGTGAACAGATCCAGCGCGACGTCGTCCGGACCGTTGGCCCGCCGCCTGGCATGCCGGGCGGCGGCGGGCAGGTCCGCCGCCGCAGCGGCCCGGCCGTCGACCGCCAGGGCGAACAGTCCGGCCGCCGACGGGTCGGGGCACAGATCCACGACGCTCACCCCGGCCGTCCGCGCCGCGCGCCGCAGGTGGTCGAAGTCCGTGCCGACCGGAACGATCAACGCCTTCGCCGCCGTCTCGGCCAGGTCCGTGGCGACCTCCCCTTCGGGGTTCCACGGGTTCATCGGCACGGCGGCGCAGCGCTTGCTGACCGCGAGCAGGCACACCGCGAGTTCGGGACCTTCAGGGATCGCGATCGCGCACCGATCCCCCGGGCGCAGCCCGAGGTCGTCGAACGGCCCGCCGCCGCCCAGGAAGTCGTGCAGCCGCGCGTAGGACAGTGGGCTGCGCCCGCGCGCGGACGGCGCCGCGACGGCGCACGCGCCGGGATCGGCGGGCAGCAGGTCCAGCAGCGATCCGAAGTCCAGCTCTCGCGCGACACGCTCTCCCATGACCTCCCCGCGTTTCCAGGCGGCGTTCCACTCCCGCAGTCGATGTCGCAGAGGATGAGCCGCGACGGATGGGTTGATCGTCATCACCGACCTCTTTCTGAAATGCAGGCGATCCCGTTAAGCGCCTGGCTTCCATGGACGTTGCTTCGCGCCACATCCCTCCGGTGTGGAGAGGTCGCAACTCAACGGCATGCCCGGACGGCGTTGCTCTGGCTGATCCCTGCTGCCGCCAGTTAACGCAACCAGGTAGTCCTGACCTGAGGCGTTGCCAGGGGGTAATCGCATAGACACGTAGGATGATGAACTGGGCAATAACTCCGGTCCGCGCTCAGCGCCTTCGCCGAGGACGTGCGCTACACACCGAGCGCGCCGGCTGCGCATGGCGCGTGCGAGCGGTGCTGCCGACCGTGCCCTGGAGCCCGGACAGGGACACCGCACCGGCTGGGGTGCGACGGCGGCGGCCAGGGCGGCCACGGCCAGGGCGCAAGCGGCAACTACCTTGTGGTATCGGAGCATTGGGGTCTCATTGGTGTGTGGGGGGTTGCCGGAACCCTAGCCCGGGACGGAGATGGTTGGGGACATGCCAAGGGGCTCCCGCTTCGACGTGATGTACGTGGCCGTAACACGGGGGACGTGGGGTCGTTCAGAGCGGTGGACCCGGATGGATGTCGAGCGGATCGGGGCCCGTCCGGCCCAGGGGAGGTCATCGCTCCGACGGTGGAGGAGTGCGGTGTCCTCCATGTCGCGCGGTCACTTCCTCCTGTTGTCGCAGCCATGCCGTATACACCGGGCTGTGAGCCACGGCTTCGGCGTGCACCGCCATGGCGTGACGGAGCAGCATGTCCGTGAGTCCGCGTGCCAGGGTGGGCGCATGCCAGAGGAGGAGGTGGCGCCAGCTCAACTCGGAGGCTGCCAGGGGAATCAGTTCCAGTCCGGGCGGCAGAAGGAAGGACGCCCTGCACAGAGCTGCGGCTCTCTTTGATCGGACGAGGTAGAGGCTTGACGCGGCATCGGTTTCGTAGACCGATCGGGGCAGGAAGCCCGCGCGCACGCAGGCGGCGGCGAGGCATTCGCGGCAGCAGCTCTCGCCGGACGGCAGCGCCCAGCGCTCGTCCACGAGTTGCCCGAGCTGCAACTCCCGCTCCCGCGCCAGCGGATGGTCCTCGGCGAGCAGGACGAACACCGGGTCGACGGCGATCTCCCGCCATGCCAGGCGTTCGTCGTCCATCGCCTTCCCGTGCCCGCAGCACCCGGTGAGCGCGAGGTCCAGTCGCCCGCCCACGATCCGATCCGCCAACTCCTCGACCGAAGTCGAGGATTGGGTGCTTGTCGCCAGGCCGGGCCGTGCCGCATCGAGCCCTTCCATCAATGGGCCGAGGAAGGGGCCGGGCGTCGTCCCCAGGCGTAGTGCGCCGTCCTCGCCCACCGTGTTCGCGAAGCGCAGCGCGTCCTCCTGGAGTTGGCGCATCGCCAGCAGCAGCACGCGGCTCCGTTCCAGGACCATGACGCCCAGCGGGGTCGGTTGAACGCCTTTCCGGCCCCGCTCGAAGAGGCGCCCGCCGACCGCGGCCTCGATTCTCTTCAGCTGGGTGGAAAGCGCTGATTGGGCAAGTCCCAAACGATCCGCTGCTTTGGTCACGCTTTCGGTGTCTGCGATGGCCCGGATTATCCTCAGATGACGAAACTCCAGTTCCATGGCGCAAACCTATCCCGTTATTTCAAGAGCCAATGGCCCATCGGTCATGCTCTGGGCGGACATGGCGGCCACCAGGGGCGTTGATGGAGATGATCGCGGCGGAAACGTGGAGGACGCCTACGCCGGGGTGACCTCCCCGTACTCGACTGCGTCAGTAAATTAGCGTCGACCGCGTCGCCGATGGTGAAATAGAATCGGAATCGGTGCGGCGTCAGGAATGCCGGGGTCGTTCGCAGAGTAAATAGGCCAGCTGGGGCGACGGGGCCGGTGCGGACATTCGGGTGCGGCGCGTCCGTGTTCGGGTGGTTCCCGGTTGGGTCGGGCGGGACGACGGAACATCGGGGCAGACCCTCAGGACTTCTTGGCGGTGGTGGCGGACGGGCCGGCGTGGTCGTCGAGGCGCCGGCACGTGGCGGGGTCGGGCGCGGGTTGGGCCTGGCAGCGGTACGCGCGGTCGGCGTTGTTGTCGCTGAGGTAGCGCCCGGAGCACTGGTCGTCGGCGGCCTTGGCGCAGTAGGCGAGCGCGTCGTAGCCGGTCGCCTGCCCGTCATCGACGGCGGCCGGCTGCGTGCTTTGCGCTGCCGACCGCCGTCGTGCCAGTCCGGTCTTGCGGCTCCTGCGGGCGGTGCCCCCGACGCTGGGCACGACGCGGACGCGCTCCGGCCGTTCGCCACCCGCCTTGCCCGCCGCCCCTACTTCGCCAGCCTGGTGGCAGTGTTGAGCAGGTACTCCAGTGGGCCGCGGCGGAAGAAGCGGGACCAGACCGCGGCGAAGACGATCGCCACCAGGATGTACGTGAGCACAGGCATCCAGGACTTCGCAGCACCGGCGGCGGAGGTGGGCCACGCGGACTGTGCGAGGAAGTGGCCCACATACGCCGTCAGAGACATGGTCCCCACGGCGATGACCGGCTTCGCCAGACGGCGCAGGCGCGGTAGGCGATCGATCAGTACCGTCGTGCCCACGATCACGAGGATCGCGACACCCACGCTGCCCAGGATGTCGAACGTGGTGCCAGTGTGCGGCCCGGCGCCCAGCAGGTCCGAGGCCGAGGACACGAGCTGCTTGCCGGACCCGCTGCCGCTGGTCCCCGCCTCGGAGCCGCTGGACGCCCCTCCCGTCGTCGCGAACACCGCGCTCGTGCCCGCCAGCAGCATGGAGATGCCGTAGGCGGCCACGGTGAGAGTGGCACCGAGCGCGGTCAGGCGGCGCTGAACGGCGACGGCGGACAGGTCGAGGCGGGCCAGCGCCATGCCGGCGATCACGAACGGCATCCACGTGATGGCCGGGTAGAGGCCCGTGAGCAGCAGATCCATCACGCCCACGTTGTTGAGCGCCTTGAGCGGGTCGTGGGCGTTGATGCTCTGGACGGACTCGCCCATCGACGCTTTCAGGACGAACGCCAGCTGCGGCGTGACGAGCGCGAGCCCTGCCGCGGTGATCGCCAGTGTCCTGGCGGACAGCCGTAGCAGCGGCAGGGCGAGGAGGAAGTAGACGCCGTAGAAGCCGAGGATGATGACGTCGCCGTGCTCGATCGCCAGCACGCTGCCCAGCGCCAGCAGGATGACGGCGCGGATCGCGATCCGGATCTTCGCCTGCCGGCCGGCCAGTCCAGTCTTCGGCACCCGGCGACCGGCGATCAGCATCAGCGAGAACCCGGCGAGGGTGGCGAACAGGACCGACGAGTGGCCGTCCGCCAGGAACCGGACCCAGGTGCCGACTCCGGTCGTGGCGTCCAGCGGCGGGCCGATGTGCACGACGTACATGCCGAACACGGCCAGGGCGCGGGCCAGGTCCACGCCGACCAGCCGCGCGGTGGACGCGGGCTTCGCCGACGCAGCGGGGTCGGGCCCGGCAGGGGCGTTCGACGGTGGTGACGTCTGCGTGGGATCCGTGGGTGTCATGGGCGCCAATCTCGCCGTCCGCGGCCGTGCGAACCATCCGGCGGGCTTCCGGGCCGCCCCCGCCGGTCGGCCGGACCGCCCCCGCCGAACGCCTGCCGCAGCATCGCCCGGCGGCACCACGGCCACGGAAGACCTCCCGGTAACCAGCCACCTGGGCGGCCGCCGGGGACGGCCGCCGCTGCTCCCGCCGACCAGCGGAGAAGCGGCGGCCATCCGGCGGGGTACCCCCGGCTTCCCGCCGGATGGGATCGGGAACGGCCCGCCTACAGGGTGGGAACGTGTCTGCGAACCCACTCTCCCGAACCGCCCGGCCCACCGGCAGGCTGCGGCAGCGCGCCGCCGCCTCGACGGTCTGGTACCTGCGGCTGGTCGCGCTGCTCAACCTGGTGGCAGTGCTTGCCGCGCCCTTCCGCGACCAGGTGGAGGCGCACAACGACGGCGAGTACTTCACCCCCTACCTGATGACCGCCGGGCTGACGTCGGCGGTGCTCTCGCTGCTGCTCGCGGTGGCGATGCGCCGCCGCAAGCGGGCCGCGTGGATCTTCAACACCGGGCTGTCCGGCCTGTTCCTGCTGCTGTACGCCGCCGGTCTGGCGCTGCCGGGCGAGCGGTTCGGGGCCCACGCCTTCAACTACCTGTCCACGGCCCTGACCGGCGCGTTCTTCCTGGCCCTGCTGATCGGCCGCCGGGAGTTCACCGCCAAGGGCGACCGCTCCAACCCGAGGGCGGCCGTGGCGGCGTTCGGCGGCGGACTGCTCGCGGGCGGCACGATCGGCGCGCTGCTGGTCCAGGTCACCAACGAGTTGAGCGGTGCCGGCTTCGCCGACCGCTTCGGCTACGCGGTCGCCGGCATGGTCACCGTCGAGCCCTCCTCGCACGCGGTCGACGTGATCTCCCTTCCCGCCTGGTCGGACGCTGCGATCAACGTGATGGGCGCGGTGCTGTTCCTCGCCGTGGTGTACGTGGCCTTCCGCAGCCCGCGTGGGGAGGTACTGCTCAGCGACGAGGACGAGGCGAAGCTGCGCGGCCTGCTGGACAAGCAGGGCGAGCGGGACTCGCTGGGCTACTTCGCGCTGCGTCGCGACAAGGCGGTCATCTTCTCCCCGAGCGGGAAGGCGGCGGTGACGTACCGGGTGGTCGGCGGGGTCTCGCTGGCCTCGGGCGACCCGATCGGGGATCCGGAGGCGTGGCCGGGTGCGATCGAGGCGTGGCTGTCGGAGGCTCGAGAGCACGCGTGGGTGCCGGCGGTGATGGGGGCGTCGGAGGAGGCCGGGGTGATCTATGCCCGGCACGGTCTGGACGCGTTGGAGCTGGGTGACGAGGCGATCGTCGAGTTGGACGAATTCTCGTTGGACGGCCGCGCGATGCGGGTGGTGCGGCAGGCGTACAACCGGGTCAAGCGGGCCGGGTACACGGTGCGTATCCGCCGTCACGAGGACATCTCCGAGGAGGAGATGGCGCGGCTGGTGGCCAAGGCCGACGAGTGGCGCGACGGGGCGACCGAGCGCGGCTTCTCGATGGCGCTGGGCCGGCTCGGGGACCCGGGCGACGGGCGCTGCGTGATGCTGGAGTGCCACGACGGCGGGAGCGAGCTCCAGGCGCTGCTGAGCTTCGTCCCGTGGGGTCCGGACGGGCTCTCGCTGGACCTGATGCGCCGGGCGAGGGACACCGAGAACGGCCTGATGGAGTTCATGGTGATCGAGTTGCTGCAGCGTGCCGAGGAGGTGGGGCTCAAGCGGGTCTCGCTGAACTTCGCGATGTTCCGCTCGGTGTTCGAGCGTGGTTCGCGCCTGGGCGCCGGGCCGGTGCTGCGGCTGTGGCGCTCGGTTCTGGGCTTCTTCTCGCGCTGGTGGCAGATCGAGTCGCTGTACCGGGCGAACGCCAAGTACCGGCCGATCTGGGAGCCGCGCTACCTGCTGTTCGAGAAGAGCAGCGAGATCCCGCGGATCGGCATCGCCAGCGCCCGCGCCGAGGGCTTCCTGACAGCGCCCGCACTGCCGGGGCCCCGGCGCTCCCGACTCCGTGAGAAGTCGGGAACGCCGAGGCCCGCGGCGCCGCGTCCGGGGGTGCTTCCGACCGGCGTCGAAGCAACGCGACGCCCCAACTCTGACTGCCCGCCGGGAGCCGGCCAACCCGCCGGTCGGCCGTAGCCACCTGCCGGTCGGCGCCCGGAACCCGGCCGACCGGCCCCGTCCCACCCCTCCAACGAAGGGAGTCCCTGGTGATAGCCGGACTTCTCGTCGCCGCTGCCGCGTCCGCCTGTTACGGCACCGGCTCCGTCCTCCAGGCGGTCGGTTCCCGTCGCGCCGCCCGCGAGGCCGCCGCCGGAGCCGACGCAGCACAGCTCACCGAACACGGCGGCCCCACCCTGTCCTCCACCGGCCGCGCGGCGCGCACCTGGGAGTTCATCCTGGGCACCGCCCTAGACGTCGTCGGCTTCGCACTCGGCGCGCTGGCCGCCCGGATGCTGCCGCTCTTCCTCTCCCAGACCGTCATCAGCGCCAACCTGGTCGTCACCGCCGTGCTCTCCATCAGGCTGCTCGGCACTCGCCTGCGACGTCCCGAATGGGCCTCGATCGCCGTGCTCTGCGCGGCCCTGGTCCTGCTCGCCGTGGCCTCCGGACCGCAGGGCGGCCACCACGCCGGGCCGGCCTTCCACTGGTGGCTGCTGATCGCCACCAGCGTGGTGATCGTCGGCGGGAGCCTGCTGGTGCGCCGGATGGGCTCGCGCGGCGCGATCGTCGCGGGCCTGCTCTCCGGCCTCGGGTTCGGCGCGCTCGGCATCGGCGTGCGCGTCCTGAACGGCGTCGACACGCTCGACCTGGGCCGCATGCTCACCGACCCGGCCCTGTACGCCGTGCTCATCGGCGGCATCGGCGGGATGTACGTGCACACCGTGGCCCTGCAGATCGGCTCGGTCAACGGCGCCACCGCCGCCCTGGTGATCGGTGAGACCGTCGTCCCCGGCGCGGCCGGCGTGCTGTGGCTCGGCGATGCCTCCCGCAGCGGACTGGGCTGGCTCGCCGTCGGCGGCTTCGTCATCGCCGTCGCCGCGGCCGTCGCGGTTGCCCACTTCGGCCAGGAGGAGGGAGCCGCCGAAGCGGCTCCCCACGACCGGGAGCCGGTCGGGGTCTGAGCGGAATCCACGTCGCCGACCGCGCGGCGGGTGGAGTCCGAGGTCTTGGAAGAGATCGTCAGGTACTACCGTTCGTGATCGCGGTCCCAGTGGCGCTCCGTGGCTCTGGCGCGAAAGTGATCCATAGCCAGTCTTCATTCGTTGGCGAGATTCCGGAGCCGGCCAGCCGGCCGGCCGACCGCTTGGCCGGGGTGGGCTGTTGTCTCAGTCGAGGTGCAGGGGCGACGCGTCGGTGATCGGTTCGGTGGCCGCCGACCACGAAGGTCCTGAGCAAGTGGACGGCGGTTGAGGCGTCCTGCCCTCAACGGCGCTGCTGCTGTGGATGGTTGGGCAAGGTCGAGTGGATCACGATTTGGCAACGGCGAGCGCTTCCTCTTGTCGAGTCAATTGTGAGCGTTAACACTCTCATCCGGAGCGAAACAGCGGTGTCACCTCCGGTTCACACGAGCCACCTGGAAGGGGCGCCGCCCGACCGCTCACGAAGCCGGGCTGCGCACTCCCGCCGTCACCACGCCGACACGTGCCGCACTCGGAAAGGGGCAGGTCAGTCGGGTGGCCTTGTCCCTTCTGGGTTGTGCAGGACTGACCGTGTCCCGCCGCACCGAGACCGAGCCCGTCCGCCACCCCAGTTCCTCCCTTCGCCCTGGTGCATGCACAGAACGATCAGGAGATGTCCATGTCCGCGCTTCGCGCCCGGCTGTCGGTGATACTGCTCGCCGTCTGCCTCCTCCTCACAGGCCAAGCCCTGTCCACGGCCCAGTGGGCGGCCGCCGCCGATCCCGGCTATCTGATGGTGCACTTCACCGGCGATTCCGCGACCGGTCAGATGCTGTACCTCGCGCACAGCACGGACGGCCTGCACTGGAACGACCTCAACGGCGGGGCACCGGTCCTCAACTCCATGATCGGCACGAAGGGGGTGCGCGACCCCGCACTGGTGCGCTCTCCCGACGGCAGCAAGTACTGGATCGTCGCGACCGACCTGTGCATCCGCTGCGGCTCGACGTACCAGAACGGCAGCCCCAACTTCGTGGTGTGGGAGTCGACGGACCTGGTGACGTGGTCGAATCCGTGGCTGCTCGGCGCCGCCGGGCTGATCCCCGGCGGGCACAACGCGTGGGCGCCGGAGGCGATCTGGAACCCCGAGACCAACGACTACGTCCTGTACTGGGCGACGAACGCCACGGTGAACGGCATCTTCAAGTACCGCATCTACTCCGCCCGCACCACGGACTTCCGCACCATCACCACCCCGCAGATCTGGATCGACCCGCCCGGCACCACGCCGGTCGTCGACACCCAGATGACCGAGGTGCCCGCCGGCACCGGCCCCTACCGTTACCTGAGGGTCTCCGGCGACGGCCAGAACAACGTCGAGGGCAGCAACTCGATCCTGGGGACGTGGACCAACCTCGGCAACCTCTCCAGCATCGGTCTCACCGGCAACGTGGTCGAAGGCCCGGTCTGGATGAAGTTCAGGGACCGCAAGGAGTGGGCCCTCTACATCGACTACAACAACCCCCAGGGCGTCCGCGAGTACCGGCCGATCCTGACGACCAACCCGTTCGACGTCAGCACCTACCGGCTCCAGCCGACGACCAGCTACGACATGGGCGGCACCGCCAAGCGGCACGGTGCCATCACGACCCTGACGGCGGCCGAGGAGAGCCGGGTGCTCTCCCGCTGGCCCAACACCCCGGCCCAGCGGCTCCAGTCCTTCAACTTCCAGGACCGGTACGTCCGTCAGAGCAACTTCGACGTGCGGATCGACGCGAACGTCAGCCCGCTGGACGATTCCCGGTTCCGGCTGCGGCCGGGTCTTGCGGGCACCGGAACGGTCTCCTTCGAGTCGGTGAACTTCCCCGGCTACTTCCTGCGCCACGCGAACTACGACTTCCAGCTCGTCCGCAACGACGGCAGCGCCCAGTTCGCCGCGGACGCCACCTTCAACAAGGTCGCCGGCCTCGCCGACCCCACCTGGTCGTCGTTCCAGTCCTACAACCACCCTGACCGCTACATCCGGCACTACGCCTACGAGTTGAAGCTCGACCCGATCACCACCACGACCGGCCGCGCTGACGCCACCTTCCGCGTGACCAGCTGAACCGCATCGCCGGAAGTGCCGGCGCCGGCGCGGATACGTCACCCCAACCCGCCACGTCCGCACGGCCGAACAGCATGGATGTGTCCGCTCACCCTCATGCCCCCGCCTGATGAAGGAGTCCTTCGTGATCAAGCGACCGTGGATACGCAGTGCCAGGCGCGCGCTGCTCGCGGCCGGTGCCACCGCCGCGCTCGCCGCCGGCCTGCTCACCGCCACAGCCACCACCTCGCAGGCCGCCACCCAGGGACCGTGCGACATCTACGCCGCGGGCAGCACCCCCTGTGTCGCCGCGCACAGCACCACCCGCGCCCTGTACGGGGCGTACAACGGCCCGCTCTACCAGGTCAAGCGTGCTTCCGACAACGCGACCAAGGACATCGGCCTGCTGAGCGCGGGCGGATACGCCGACGCCGCGCAGCAGGACTCCTTCTGCGTGAACACCAGCTGTGTCGTCACCGTCATCTACGACCAGTCGCCCAAGGGCAACAACCTCACCCAGGCGCTCAAGGGCCACTGGCCCGGTCCGGCCGAGAACGGGAACGACAACCTGGCCAACGCCTTCGAGGCGCCGGTCACGGTCGGCGGCCACAAGGCGTACGGCGTCTACGTGGCCCCCGGGACCGGCTACCGGAACAACAACACCAACGGCATCGCCACCGGTGACCAGCCCGAGGGCATGTACGCCATCTTCGACGGCACGCACTACAACGCCGGCTGCTGCTTCGACTACGGAAACGCCGAGACGACCGGCAACGACGACGGCAACGGCACCATGGAGGCCATCTACTTCGGCAACAGCACAGGCTGGGGCTCCGGTAGCGGCACCGGCCCCTGGATCATGGCCGACCTGGAGAACGGACTGTTCTCCGGGGTCAACCGCGGCGTGAACGCGGGCGACCCGACCATCAACCACCGGTTCACGACCGCCATCGTCAAGGGCGGCCCGAACCGCTGGGCCATCCGCGGCGGCAACGCCCAGTCGGGCGGCCTGTCCACCTTCTACGACGGCGTGCGCCCCAACGCCACCGGCTACAACCCGATGAAGAAGCAGGGCGCGATCATCCTCGGCATCGGCGGCGACAACAGCAACACCGGCCAAGGCACCTTCTACGAAGGCGTCATGACCCAGGGCTACCCCTCGGACGCCACCGAGAACGCCGTCCAGGCCAACATCACCGCCGCCGGCTACACCAGCGGCTCGACCAGCACCGGAGCCCTCACCCCCGGCTCCCGGATCTCCCTGCAGGCCACCACCGCGCCCTGCTGCACCTCCCACTACCTGCGCCACAACAGCGCCGACACCAAGGTCGTCATCTCCGGCATCAACTCCGCCAGCTCGGCCACCGACAAGGCCAATGCCACCTGGATCGTCCGCGCCGGACTGGCCAACACCTCCTGCCTGTCCTTCGAGTCCGCCGACAAGCCCGGCCAGTTCCTGCGCCACTCCAACTACCAGCTCTACCTGAACACGGACAGCGGCGGCAGCTCGTTCGCGAAGGACGCCACCTTCTGCCCCACCGCGGGCAACAGCGGCGTTGGCACCTCCTTCCAGTCCTCCAACTCCCCGGCCAAGTACATCCGCCACTACGGCTACACGGCCTACATCGCCGGAAACGGCGGCACCAACGCCTGGGACAACACCAAGTCGTGGGCCCAGGACACCAGTTGGCTCACCGCGGCTCCCTGGAGCTGACGAGGGACCGAACCCGTGGGCGGCTCCGGGTCGGGGCCGCCCACGGGTTCTCCATCCGCCCGCACCTTCCTACGCCCCGGAGGCACCAGATGAGCGCACCACCCCTCCCGTCGCGCCGGCTCTTCCTCGGCATGGCCGCGGCCGTTCCGCTGGCCACCACCGGCGTGCTGACCCTCGGCAGCCGGTCCGCGAGCGCCGCGACGACCTCCCCGTTCGTCATGGCCTACTTCACCCAGTCGCCGAGAAACCTCGGCACGGACTACGGCCTGCACCTCGCCGTCAGTACCGACGGGCTGCAGTGGATGCCGCTGAACCAGAACAACCCCGTCGTGACGCCGACCGGGGGCGACGGCGGTCTGCGTGACCCCGTCATCCTGCCCAAGCAGGACGGCACCTACGTCGTCATGGCGACCAACCTGAAGGGCACCGACTGGACCAAGAAGAGCCCGTACATCCACGTCTGGGACTCCGCCGACCTGCGCTCCTTCGACAACTACCGCCTGCTGAAACTGCACGACATGGCCACCCACACCTGGGCGCCCGACGCCTTCTGGGACCCCTCCCGCGGCCAGTACGCCATCATCTACTCGGCCGTCAACAGCAGCGGCCACAACGTGATCATGGTCAACTACACCACGGACTTCCAGACCGTGACGTCGCCGCAGGTCTTCTTCGACCCCGGATACGACATCATCGACGGCACCCTGACGAAGGACGTGAACGGCGTCAACTACCTGTACTACAAAGGCCACAACAGCCTCACGGGTGCGAAGTCCACCTCCCTCGCTCCCGGCAGCTTCACCCAGTTCACCTCGGGCCTGGCGCCCCAGGGAGGCATCGAGGGCCCGATCCTCGCCGAGGCCTCCGGCACCTGGTACCTGTGGGGCGACGCCAACGCGCTCTTCTACACCTGGCAGACCAACGACCTCTCCACCGGCACCTGGACCGCCACCGACCGGCGCCTCTACACCCAGCCGCTGAACTCCAAGCACGCCGACATCAAGCCGATCCCCCAGACGGTGTACGACAACCTGGTCGCCACATGGGGAAGGCCTGCCTGGAACCGGCTGAAGTCTTACAACTACCCGGACAGATACTGGCGGCAGGCCGACTCCCTCGGCCGCATCGACCCGTACCCGTTCGACCCCTACACCGACTCGCAGTGGAAGCTGGTGCCAGGGCTGGCCGACTCCTCCGGCATCTCCTTCCAGTCCCTCACGCAGCCGACCCGCTATCTACGGCACTCCAACTACCAGCTGCGACTGGACGCCAACGACGGCACCACGAGATTCGCCCAGGACGCCACCTTCCACCGGACCGCCGGGCTCGCCGACCCGTCCTGGTCGTCGTTCCGCTCCCACAGCCACCCCGACCGCTACATCCGGCACTTCAACTACGGGCTGCGCATCGACCCGATCTCCACTGTCACCGGCCGAGCCGACGCCACGTTCTCCGTCTGGTACTGAGGCCACGCGCCCGCTCCGAGTGCCGGATTGGTGGTTCGGGGGATGTCGATCGTCCGGGAGGCCTGCCCGAGGATTCCGCCGACCAGGCTCGTCGGCACACTCCGCGCGCTCGCCGACGACACCCGCCTGCGCGCTCTGCGGCTGCTCGCCGAACGCCCCAGCAGCACGCAGGAGTTGGCCCCGCTCGTCGGCGTGAGCGAGGCCGCCCTGTCCAAACACCTGCGGGTGCTGGCGGACGCGGGCCTGCTGGAGCGCCGCCGTGAGGGCTATTACGTCCTGTCCCGGCTCACGCCCGGGCAGGTGGCCGGCCTGACCCCCAGCCTGGAGAGCTTCCTGCACGGCGACGGCGAAACGACTGATTCGCCATCCGCCTAATAAGTGGATCCCGTACAGCGCCTTGAAGGTCGCCCGCGCGGGCAGCGGCGGGGTGTCCGCGCCGGACGGCTCGGATGCGGTGTTCACGGTGTTCCTCTCGGCCG
>NZ_JBFAJO010000002.1:198272-245953 GCF_040655255.1 Kitasatospora sp. NPDC050463 | reverse complement strand
AGGACCCCAAGCCGTTCACCTGGACCAAGACCGCCGATGAGATCCTCGACTCCCTCGCCCGCTTCTGCCGACGGATCTCCGGCGCAGGACACTAGGCGCCGGTGGCGCGCGGACCGGCCCCTGGAGCGGCGAGCGCGTCCCCGAGGCGGCGGTGGCGCCGGGCGCGGGCGGTGAGCCGTTCGGCCTCCGGCACCCCGGCGAGTGCGCCGAGTGCCGCGCCGACCGCCCGCCCGAGCCGGTCGCAGAACGCGGCCGGCTCGTCGGCCGCGTCCGGCAGCTCCGGCACCACGGTGTCGACCAGGCCGACCGCCGCCAGGTCGGCGGCCCCGATGCCCTGCGAGCGGGCGAGTTCAGGGGCGTGCGCGCCGTCCCGGTGGACGATCGCGGAGGCGCCCTCGGGCGGCAGCGGCGCCAGCCAGGCGTGGCCGGCGGCGAGCACCCGGTCGGCGGGCAGCAGGGCGAGTGCGCCGCCGCCCGAGCCCTGACCGAGCAGCACCGCCAGCACCGGCGTGCGCAGGGCGAGCAGGGTGGTGAGGCAGTGCGCGATCTCGACGGCGATGCCGTCGAGTTCGGCCGCCGCGGACAGCTCGGCGCCGGCCGTGTCGACGACGGTGACCAGTGGCAGGCCGAGTTGCTCGGCCAGCCGGGCGCTGCGGCGTACGGCACGCAGGTCGGCGGCGGTGAACGGCCGCTCGTGGTCGGGCCCTTGCCGCTGCTGCCCGACGACCAGGGCGGGCTGCCCGTGCAGCACCGCGAGGGCCCGAACCAGTGCGCCGTCCCGGCCGCCGGGCGCGTCGAGCAGCACCAGCTCCTCGGCGGTCCGGCGCAGCAGCTCGCGTGCTCCCGGGCGGTCGGGGCGGCGGGTGCGCTGCACCGAGTCCCAGGCGTCCGGCCGTTCGGCGGGCGCGGAGCCCGGCCCGGCGCTGGTCCGGGCCCCGGACTCGGCCCCGGGCTCGGCGACGTCCTCTGCCGGTGTCGCGTCCGATTCGGCCGGGGCCAGCACGGCCAGCGACCGCCGCAGTACCTCCCGCAGCTCCTCCGGCGCCACCACGGCGTCCACCAGGCCGCGCCCGGCTAGGGTCTCGGCGAGCTGCACGTCCGCGGGCAGCTCCACGCCCCGCAACTCCTGGTACACCCGCGGCCCGAGGAACCCGAGCCGGGCCCGCGGCTCGGCGAACACCAGCTGCCCCAGCGTCCCCCAGGAGGCGAACACCCCGCCCATGGTGGGGTTGCGCAGATAGGTGAGGTACGGGAGGCCGGCCGCGCGGTGCGCCTGGACGGCGGAGGTGATGCGCAGCATGCAGAGGAAGGCCGCCGACCCCTCCTGCATCCGTGTCCCGCCCGAGACGGGCAGGGCGACCAGCGGCAGGTGCTCGGCCGTCGCCCGTTCCACGGCCCGGGTGATCCGCTCGGCCGTGGCCACCCCGATCGACCCGCCGAGGAAGCCGAACTCGGACGCGATCAGCGCCACCGCACGCCCGGCGAGCAGCCCGACCCCGGTGACCACCGCCTCGTCCACCCCGGTGCGCTCGCGCGCCCGGGCCAGCGCGGCCCGGTAGCCGGCGTCGGCCGGCTGCGGCCCGAGCGGCTCGTCCCAGCTCCGGAAGGTGCCCGGATCCGCCAGCAGGCCGATGAGTTGACGTGCCGTCAGCGCACTTCCGGTACTCAAGACCCGCCCCCGTCGCCCGACCCGCCCACATCGACAAGATCCACCCTACGCAGCGGCCGCTCTCGCGTCCCGGACCGACGTGCGGGTGTGACCGGGTCGACAGCTCCGGGGCTGCGGGGGACCACCCCGGCGTCCTCGCCCACGTCGGGCCCGTGGAGCCGGGTGAGCGGCCGGAGACCGCGGTCGGTCCGTACGGGCGCGCCGAGCGCCACCGGGAGGGCACCGGCCTGCACGTCGTCCCCGTCGGGGACCGGCCCGGGGCCTGCGACCGGCCTGAGCGGGCCCGCTACCGGCTGCTTCAGCGCGCGGCGGCCTCCTCCCGCCGGCGCGGCGCCGGGTGGTCCGGGTAGTCCGGGTGGCCGGCGGCGGTGGCGCGGGCCAGGTCGTAGCGCTCGGTGACCAGACGGGCCACCGCGTGGTGCGCGCCGAGCGGGGCGCCGGTCCAGTGGGCGCCGGTGCCGGCCGCCCGGTCGGCGAAGAACCCGGGGCCGAGCAGGTACGTGGCGACGGCGACCCGGCGGTGGCCGGCCGCGTGCAGGGCCTCGACCGCCTCGTACGGGGTCGGCCGGGCCGCCGAGAGGTACGCGGGGACGACCGGCTGCCCGTCGCCGAGCCGGCGGCGCAGCAGTCGGGCCGTGCGAACGGTGTCCGCCACGGCCGCCGGGTCGGAGGAGCCGGCCGCGGCGAGGACCACCGGGCCCGCGCCGGCCGGTCGGCCGCTCTCGGCGAGCCGGTCCGCCAGGGCGGCGGCCAGCAGCCGGCTCGGGCCCAGGGCGGGGGCGAGCCGGACCTGCGGCAGCCCGGCGGTGGCGAGCACGCCGGGGATGTCCACCCGCAGGTGGTAGCCGGTGCCGAGCAGCAGCGGCACGAGAACGGCCGGCTCGCCCGCGGACAAGGTGTCCAGTGCCGCCGGGAGGGCCGGCGCGGCGAGGTCCAGGAAGCAGCAGCGGACGTCGAGTTCGGGCCGCAGCGCGCGGACGCGTGCCAGCAGCGCCCTGGTCGCCGCCGTCCCGGCCGGGTTCCGGCTGCCGTGCGCGACGGCCAGCAGCACCGGGCGGCTGCCGTCGGGCGCCGGCCACGTGGCGGGCCCGCGCGGCCGGCCGGCGGCCGTCCACCGGTGTCGCGGGCCCGCGCCGCTCGGCAGTGCCACCGCGCCCCTCGGGGCCTCTCGGGCCATCAGCCGGCCGCCAGGCGGTAGCCGCGCTTGGGGACCGTGCGGATCAGCCCGCCGTGCGGCCCGAGCGCGGCCCGCAGCCGGCCGATCGCCGCCTCGACCGCGTGCTCGTCCGCCACCGCGTCCATCCAGACGGTGCGCAGCAGTTCGGCCCGGCTGAGCACCCGGCCGGGCTGCTCGGCGAGCGCCCGCAGGACGGCGGCGCCGCGCGGGCTCAGCCAGTGGCTCTCGCCGTCGACCAGGACGGCGTTGCCCTGGAGGGTCACCAGCCGTCCGGCGAGGGAGAGTTCGCGTCGGTCCCGGCCGGGCAGCGTCTCCCCGAGGAAGCGGACCAAGGAGCCCAGCCGGCCGCGTTCGGGGAACAGCACGGGCAGGTCGAGCTCGGCGAACGGCCGGGCGCAGAGCGCGCCGACGCAGACCGGCAGCACGTCGCCGCGCAGGGCGTCCAGCAGCGGCTCCCGCAGGCCTTCGGCGGTCGCCGTCTCCACGAAGGCGGTGACCGCCGGGGCGCTGGTGAAGGTGAGCGCGTGGATCTGGCGCCGGACGGTCAGCTCGACCAGCCGCCGCACCGGGGCCGGGTCGTCCGGCGCCTCCCAGCGGTAGACCGGGACGGAGATCACCTCGGCGCCGCGCTCGCGCAGCGCCGCCGCGAAGGCGTCCAGCCGGACGCCGTGCTCCTGGACGGCGATCCGACGGCCGGTCAGCGGGCGCGCGAGCAGCCAGGTGAGGAGCTCGTCGGTGGCCTCGGAGTCGGGCGAGAAGCCCTCGTCGAGGCCGCTCGCCCGGACGGCGCCGGTCGCCTTGGGGCCGCGGCTGAGCACCACGGCGTCCCGGCAGGCGTCGGCCAGGGCGGCGCCCCGCCCCCACCCCTCGGCGGCGCTCATCCAGCCGCGCCAGCCGACGCCGGTGGTGGCGACCACGTAGTCCAGCGGGGCGGCCAGGCAGCGCTCGGTGGCCCGGCGCAGGGCCAGGTCGTCGGGCAGCGGCGTGATCCGCAGCACGGGGGCCTCGACCACCTGGGCGCCGCGTCGGCTGAGCAGGGCGACGAGTTCCTCCCGGCGGCGGGCCGCGGTCACCCCGATCGTGAAGCCGGTCAGTGGGCCGGGCGGCGCGCCGGGACGCGGGCCGGTGGGGGTGGGGGAGGTTGCCATGGGCGAAAGGGTGCGTTCTCCGCGTTACGGCGAGGTTGCCCGCCCGTCACCCGGACGTAAGCGAAACCGGCCCACCGGTTACGGCTGATGTCCTACTGCGCACCCCGCACCCGGAGCGGCGTGAGCGAGGCGTACCGCGCGTGCAACACGGGGGACCCGGTGGCGAAACGACCACCGGTCAGATTCGTGGCCAGGACGACGGCACGCGCCGTCCCGCCCACCGAACCCCGCCGCACCGGCTGACCCGAGCGCCTTCCGCCGCTGCACCGCGCCCCGCTGCACCGCGCCCCGCGGCAACCCGCACTCGTACCCGCACTGCACTCGCACCCCCGAACGACCCGAGGAGTACCGCGATGACGTCGCACCCGCCCGACCCGCCACGGGATCTCGTCCTGGTCGGCCACGGCATGGTTGGCCAGCGCTTCCTGGAGGCCTTCGCCGAGCAGCCCGGCGCCGGGCGCTGGCGGGTCACCGTCCTGGCCGAGGAGCCGCGCCCCGCCTACGACCGCGTCCACCTCAGCTCGCTGTTCGACGGCCGGACGCCCGAGGACCTCGCGCTCTGCCCGCCCGGCTTCCTCGCCGAGCACGGCATCGACCTGCGCCTCGGCGACCCGGTCACCGCCGTCGACCGCGCCGCCCGCACGGTCACCACCAGGGCCGGGCGGCAGGTGCGTTACGACGCCCTGGTGCTGGCCACCGGCTCCGCCCCCTTCGTGCCGCCCGTCCCCGGACACGACGCAGCCGGCTGCCACGTCTACCGGACCATCGAGGACCTGGACGCGATCCGCGCCGACGCCGACCGGGCGACGACCGGCGTGGTGGTCGGCGGCGGCCTGCTCGGTCTGGAGGCCGCCGGCGCGCTGCGCGCGACGGGACTGAGCACCCACGTGGTCGAGTTCGCGCCCCGGCTGATGGCCGTCCAGGTCGACGAGGGCGGCGGCGCCCTGCTCCGTCGCAAGATCGAGGACCTCGGCGTGACCGTGCACACCAGCGCCGCCGCCGACGCCGTCGAGACCGGGCCCGCGGGCCGGGTCAGGGCGCTGACCCTCTCCGACGGCCGCGAACTCGCCGCCGACCTGGTGGTGTTCTCCGCCGGCATCCGCCCGCGCGACGGGCTCGCCCGCGACTGCGGCCTGCCGGTCGGGGCCCGTGGAGGCATCGTGGTCGACGAGCGCTGCCGCACCGCCGACCCGGCCGTACTGGCCATCGGCGAGTGTGCCCAGGCGGCCGACGGCCGGGTCTACGGCCTGGTCGCCCCGGGGTACCAGATGGCCGAGACCGCCGCCCGCGAACTGGCCGGCCGCCCCGGCGACGGCTTCGCCGGCGCCGACACCTCCACCAAGCTCAAGCTGCTCGGTGTGGACGTGGCCAGTTTCGGCGATCCGCACGGGGCCGCGGAGGGCGCCGTGGACGTGCTGTACAGCGACAGCCGGCTCGGTGTCTACCGCAAGCTGGTGATCGGTTCCGACGGCGCGCTGCTGGGCGGTGTCCTGGTCGGCGACACCGACGCCTACGGCACGCTGCGTCCGCTCGCCGCGGCCGGCCGGCCGCTGACCGTCCCGCCCGAACAACTGGTGCTGCCCGCCGGGTTGGGCACCGCGGGACCGATCGCGTTGCCCGACGAGGCGGTGCTCTGCTCCTGCCACAACGTCACCCAGGGTGCCGTCCGCGCCGCCGTCCACGAGCAGGGCTGCGACAGCGTCGGCGCCGTCAAGAAGTGCACCCGGGCCGGTACCGGCTGCGGCAGCTGCCTCAAGCAGCTCACCACCGTCGTCACCGAGGAGCTGGCGGCCACCGGCGTGGTCACCCAGACCGGCCTGTGCGAGCACTTCCCGCAGACCCGGACGGAGTTGTACGAGATCGTCCGGGTCACCGGCATCACCGGCTTCTCCGAACTCCTGGACCGGTACGGGCGCGGCGAGGGCTGTGAGGTGTGCAAGCCGACCGTCGCGTCCGTGCTGGCCAGCCTCGGCGGCGGCCACATCCTGGACGGCGAGCAGGCCGCGCTGCAGGATTCCAACGACCACTTCCTCGCCAACCTCCAGCGCAACGGCTCCTATTCGGTGGTGCCGCGGGTGCCCGGCGGTGAGATCACCCCCGAGGGCCTGATCACGATCGGCGAGATCGCCCGCGACTACGGCCTCTACACCAAGATCACCGGCGGTCAGCGGATCGACCTCTTCGGTGCCACCGTGGACCAACTCCCCGGCATCTGGGCCAGGTTGGTGGATGCCGGCTTCGAGTCCGGACACGCCTACGGCAAGGCGCTGCGCACCGTGAAGTCCTGTGTCGGCGAGACCTGGTGCCGTTACGGCGTGCAGGACTCCGTCGCCCTCGCGATCGAGCTCGAACTGCGCTACCGGGGCCTGCGCTCCCCGCACAAGCTCAAGTCGGCGGTCTCCGGCTGCGCGCGCGAGTGTGCCGAGGCGCAGAGCAAGGACTTCGGCGTGATCGCCACCTCGGCCGGCTGGAACCTCTACGTCGGCGGCAACGGCGGAATGACGCCCCGTCATGCCGACCTGCTGGCCGCCGATCTGGACCGCGAGACGCTGATCCGCACCATCGACCGCTATCTGATGTTCTACATCCGCACCGCCGACCGCCTGGAGCGCACCTCGGTCTGGCTGGACCGCCTGGAGGGCGGCCTGGACCACCTGCGCGCGGTGGTGATCGACGACTCGCTCGGCATCGCCGCCGAACTGGACGAACTGATGTCCCGTCACATCGTCGGCTACCAGGACGAATGGGCGGCCACCCTGGCCGACCCCGAACGGCTGCGGCGGTTCGTCTCCTTCGTCAACGCCCCCGGCACGCCGGACCCGGCGATCAGCTTCGTCCCCGAACGCGGCCAGATCCGGCCCGCCCGCCCCGGTGAGGACGGTCGCGTCCTCACCATTCCCGCCCCGGTCCTGGTGGCCGGTCCCCGACTGGAGGTGCTCACCCCGTGACCGTGGAAATCCACGACGGCACGCGCTGGCGACCCGTCTGCACCCTCGACGACCTGCAACCCGGGCGCGGAGTGGCCGTGCTGCTCGACGGTGAGCAGGTGGCCCTCTTCCGGGACCGCGCCGGCGCCCTGCACGCCGTCGACAACCGGGATCCGTTCAGCGGCGCCCAGGTGCTCTCCCGGGGCCTGCTCGGCAGCCGCGGCGACCGGCCGACCCTGGCGTCCCCGATGTACAAGCAGGTCTTCGACCTGACCGACGGCCGTTGCCTCGACGAGGAGACCGCCCCCGACGGCAGCCCCGCCGTCCTCCGGCTCTGGCCGGTCCGTGGCGCGGCTCGCGCCGCCGCCACCCGGCCGACCCCCGCCGGCACCGCCGGCGCCGCCGGCGCCACCGCGAAGGAGGGCACGGCATGAGCGCCGTCGTCGAGACCGGACCCCCCGGCGGCAGAACCGCGCCGGCCGCGCTCACCGGATGGGATCCGGAGGACACCGCGTTCTGGGACCGGACCGGCGCCCGGATCGCCCGGCGCAACCTGATCTTCTCGGTCCTCTCCGAACACATCGGCTTCTCGGTCTGGAGCCTCTGGTCGGTGCTCGTGCTCTTCCTCGGCCCCGAGTACCACATCGACACGGCCGGCAAGTTCACCCTGACCGCCCTGCCGACCGCGCTCGGCGCGGTGCTGCGCCTGCCGTACACCTTCGCGGTGGCGCGGTTCGGCGGCCGGAACTGGACGGTGGCCAGTGCGCTGCTGCTGCTCGTCCCCACCGCGCTCGCGGCGCTGGTGCTGACCCCGGGCGTCTCCTACGGCACGCTGCTGGCGGTCGCGTGCGTCGCCGGCGTCGGCGGCGGCAACTTCGCCTCCTCGATGGCCAACATCAACGCCTTCTACCCGCACCGCCTCAAGGGCTGGGCGCTGGGCATCAACGCCGGCGGCGGCAACCTGGGCGTCCCGGCGGTGCAACTGCTCGGCCTGCTGGTGCTCGCGACCGCGGGCGCGGCCCACCCCCGGCTGCTGCCGCTGCTCTACCTGCCGCTGATCGTGCTGGCGGCGGCCGGGGCCTGGTGGCGGATGGACAACCTGGCCGCCCCGCCGCGCGGCGAGGGCCGGGCGCTGCGCGAGGTCGCCCGTGACCCGTACGGCTGGGCGGTCTCCACCCTGTACATCGGCACCTTCGGGTCGTTCATCGGCTTCGGCTTCGCCTTCGGACAGGTGCTCCAGGTGCAGTTCCACGACCGCTTCGACACCCCGGTCAAGGCGGCCGCGCTGACCTTCCTCGGGCCACTGCTGGGTTCGCTGCTGCGGCCGGTGGGCGGTCGGCTGGCCGACCGCTGGGGCGGCGCGCGGGTCACCCTGGCCACCTTCGTGGCCATGGGCGCCGGTACGGCCGTCGTGCTGGCCGCCTCCCGGGCCGGCTCGCTGCCGCTCTTCCTGGCCGGGTTCATCGCGCTCTTCGTGCTGAGCGGCCTCGGCAACGGCTCGACGTACAAGATGATCCCGGCGCACTACCAGGCCCGGGCCCGGGCGGAGGTCGCGGCGGGGGCCGAACCGCTGACGGCCGAGGCCGACTCGCGCCGCCGGGCGGCCGCGCTGATCGGACTCGCCGGAGCGGTGGGGGCGTTCGGCGGGGTGCTGGTCAACCTGGCGTTCCGGCAGTCCTTCCTCGCCACCCACAACGGTGACGCGGCGTACCTGGGCTTCCTCGCGGCCTACCTGTGCTGCTCGGCGCTGACCTGGGCGGTCTGGCTGCGCAGGCCGCGTGCGCGCTGACCGGCGACCGGCCCCCGGGCGCCCTCCGCGCCCGGGGGCCGGTCGCGGGTCGGCGGCGGCCGGCGCGGCCCGGGCCACGGCGTCCTTCGCCAGGAGGACGAGCCCCCCGGGGCCCCGGCGGGGCGGGTGACGGAGCCGTCCGAACCGGGCCGGCCGGGGCACCCCCGGTTGCTAGGGTCCTCCCATGGCATCGAGCAGTGCGAGCACCCCCGGCCGGCTGCGGCGCGACGCGCAGCGCAACCGCGACCTGCTGCTGTCCGCCGCCCGCGACATGTTCTCCCGGCAGGGCCTGGACGTCCCGCTGGACCAGATCGCCAAGGAGGCCGGGGTCGGCAACGCGACGCTGTACCGGCACTTCCCGACCCGTGAGGCGCTGATCGGCGAGGTCTTCGCCGACGCCGCCGCGCTGATCGCGGACGCGGGGGAGGAGGCGCTGGCCGCGGAGGACGCCTGGGGCGCGATCGAACGCTACTTCGAGCGGATCTTCGAACTGGTCGCCGCCGACCGGGGCATCAACGACCTGGTCACCCAGGCCATCCCCACGACCCCCGCGATGACCGGGATCAGCCGGCAGAACGCGGCAACGGTCGGCGCGCTGGTCGCCCGGGCGCAGGAGCAGGGCACCATGCGCCCCGACGTCGTCGCCATGGACCTGCTCTTCATGCTCGGCCCGCTCTGCCGGGCCCTGCCCGCCACCACTGAGCTGCGCGCCGACCTCTGGCGCCGGTACCTGGCCCTGCTGCTCGACGGCTTCCGAACGCGGGCCACCCACCCGCTGCCGGTCCCGCCGGTCGGCGAGGAGTACCTGGACAAGATGTTCGCCGACCTCTGGGCGGCGGGCCGCCCCAGCGCCTGACCCCGGCCACCTGACCCGGCCACCTGACCCCGGCCACCTGACCCCGGCCACCTGACCCCGGCGCCCTCCCCGGTCACGCGACCCCGGCCGCCACGACCGCGTCCTCCCAGAGCCGGCCACCGGGACGCCGGGGCCACCGTCAGGACGGCGTACGGATCCGCCCCCCGCACGTCAGAGCCCCGTCAACGCATGCCCCCGTCCCGCCGCCGCCCGGCTTTGCTGAATCCGACAGTGCATCAGCACGAGCCGGAAGGACGGGCAGGGCCATGGCGGACAACGGCGCCGGTATCCACGCGGAGGAACCGACGGACCAACCGGGCGGCGGACTCACGGCCGACCCGCTCGGCGGACCGGCCGGCCGGGGCCGGGTCGTGGTGGGGGTCAGCGGCTCACTCGGCAGCCTCGCCGCCCTGCACCGGGCCGTCGCCGAGGCCCGCCGCACCGACGCCGACCTCCTCGCGGTGCTCTGCTGGACGCCCGCCGGCGGCGAGTTCGGCTACCGTCGCTCCCCCTGTCCGCCCCTGCTCACCGCCTGCCGGGACGCGGCCGCCGCCCGGTTGCGGCAAGCCCTGGACGACGCCTTCGGCGGCGGCCCGGCCGGTGTCCGGCTGCGCTGCCAGGCCGTCCGCGGCGAGACCGGCCAGGCACTGGTCCGCTGCGCCGACCGCGCCGACGACCTGCTCGTCCTCGGGGCCGGCGGCCGTGGCGCCCTCGCCCGCGCCCTGCGCCCCTCCGTGACGGGGTACTGCATCCGGCACGCCGCCTGCCCCGTCCTGGCGGTGCCCAGGCCGCCGCTCCAGCGCGAACTCGAAGCGCTCGAACGCCACCACCACGTCCGCGTGCGGCCGCTCACCGTCGGGAGGTGACCGGATGACGCCGCACCGCCCGGACCGACTGTCGCCGGCCATGTCCGGAGCGGTCGCCCTGCTCGCCTGCGGCGCGCTGCTCCCCGTCCTCGCCGTCCTCGGCGAACTGCGCCCCACCTGGCTCGCCCTGGCCGCCTACGCCACCGTCTGCGCCGCCCTCGGCCGGTACTCCCGGCCGGCGGCCGCTCCACTGATCGCCCTGTCCGGCTGGCTCTTCCACAACGGTTTCGTCGAGCACCGCCACGGCGTCCTCGGCTGGTCCGGCCCCGGTACCGAGGCCGCCCGGTTCCTGCTCCTCGCCGTCGCCGCCCTGCTGCTCTCCCTCCCCGGCAGCCTCCCGCGCCCCGTTCTGTCGACCCCGCGCGCCCGCACCCGCCGGCGCCGGGCGGCCTGAGGAGGCGGCAGCCGGCGCCGCCCGGTCCGGGTGGCCCGCTACGGAGCGGGCGACGGCCGGGCCGCCGGCGTGGTGACGCGATCGCCCGGGCACGCCTCGGCCGCCTCGGCCAGCACCCGTGCCGTCGCCCGGCCGGCGCGCACCGCGTGCTCGGCCCGGGCGGGGCGGCAGCGCTCGACGGCCGGGTCGTACTCGGTCAGCACCACACCGGCGTGGTCGGTCTCCGACTCCAGGAGGCGTACCGGTGAGCCGTGCTCCACCAGAGCGGTGTGCAGCTCCCGGGTCGTCAACGCCGGTACCAGGTCGTCGACGGTGCCGTGCACCAGCCAGACCGGGACGGGGGAGGGCCGCTCGGCGAGGTGCGTCAGCGGGGTGTCGCCCGTGGTCACGGCGGGCCGGCTGTAGCTGGAGGCGATCCCGACGGTCGCCGTCGGGCGGACGTCCTCGGGGGTGTCCGGATGGGTGGCCAGCGCTACGGCCTCCCGCCCGCCCAGCGACCAGCCGGCCAGCACGAACCGGGCCGGATCACCCCCGAACGCGGGCGCCTCCCGGCGGGCGTACTCGAAGGACGCCAGCAGACGTGCGCGGCCACCGTCCTCCTGGTCCGACCGCCAGTCGGGGACGAGCACCAGCAGCCCCAGCCCTGCCGCCTCCCGCGCGAGCGGCCGCAGCACGTCGCGTTCGTCGGAGCCCCGTCCGTGCCAGAGCAGTACGACGGGCGCCGGCCCGTCGGCGCCCACCGGGCGGTGGACGTCCATCAGGTGGCCGGGGGTGTACTCGACCACCTCGGGCGGGGCGGGGTGCGGGCCGGTCATCCGGGGTTCTCCTCGGGTTCGGACAGAGGTTTCCGAGCTGGTACTGTACTTCCTGTCGCGAGGGAGATGATCTCTCGTCAGGCGTCAGTGGTGCTACCGGAGCACGTCCTACTTTCAGTAGGGAGAGTCCGTTCGACCCGGGCCTGGCGCTCCAATGCGGACGAGGTCCGGTGCCTTTACCAGGCACCGGGCCTCTTCTGTTTCCCGGGCCCGCCGGATCGTCCGGGACGGCGGGCTCTCCCCGTTCTCCCGTTCTCCCGTTCTCCCGGTTCTCCGGGGCGGCGGACGGGGGCGGGGCCGGTTCAGAGCAGGGCTCCTGACCTGCTAGTCTTTCTCCTGTCGCGAGGGAGATGATTCCTCGTCAGGCGTCAGTGGTGCTACCGGAGCACGTCCTACTTTCAGTAGGGAGAGTCCGTTCGACCCGGGCCTGGCGCTCCAATGCGAATGAGGTCCGGTGCCTTTTCCAGGCACCGGGCCTCATTCGTTCTCCGGTGGAGCCGGACTCTTCCGGACCGCCGCGTCAGCCGGGCTGGCGGTCGGAGCCGAGCTCGCGGGAGATCCGCAGGCCGACCTGGGCGACCACCGGGCCGAGCGAGCGGACCCGGGCGGCGGTCATCCGGGAGGTGAGACCGGAGACCGAGAGGGCGGCGGAAACCTCGCCGGTGTGGTCGAAGATCGGGGCGGCGACGCAGCGGACCTCCGGCTCGTTCTCCCGGTCGTCGATCGAGTAGCCGCGGGCCCGGATCCGGGCGAGGTCGGCCCGCAGGTGCGTCTCGTCGGAGATGGTCCAGGCGGTGACCGGGCGCAGTCCGGCGGCGACCACCTCGGTGACGGCCTCGTCGGGCAGCCAGGCGAGGATCGCCTTTCCGGTCGCCGTGCAGTACGCGGGCGCCCGGCTGCCGACCCGGGAGGCCATCCGGACATTGGTCTCGTCCTCGACCTTGTCGAGGTAGACGATGCCGGGGGCCTGCCAGACGGTCAGGTGGACGGTCTCGCCGGCCTCGCGCTGCAGGCGCCGCAGGTGCTCGGCGGCGACGCTGCGCAGGTCCAGCGTGGACAGGTAGGCCTGGCCGAGGCGGAGTGAGCCGTGGCCGAGGCGGAACCAGCCGGTCTCCCGGTCGCGGTCGAGCAGATGCTCGTCGAGCAGCGGGCCGGTCAGTCGCAGCACGGTGCTCTTGTTGAGGCCGAGTGCCTCGGACAGCTGGGCGAGCGGTACGCCGCGCCCGTTGCCGTGGTCACGGACGTGGCCGAGGACGGCCAGCGCGCGGCGCAGCGAGGACGACTGGTTGCGGTCGGAGCCCGCCTTCTTCGCGGCGGTCGCGGCTGCTGTGGCCGGCGCGGTCTCCGACGGCGTCGCGCCGTCCTTCGGTGTGTCCCCGGCGCCGTTCTCCGGACCGGTCGGCCGGGCCCGCGAACCGGCCGGACCGGCTTCTGATCCGGCCTCTGATCCGGGCTCCGATCCGGCCTGTGGCCGGGCCTGCGACCCGGTTCCCGTCTCCGTCATCGGTCCGTTCCCCTCTCGTTCCACCGCCGGGCTGCGACGGTGGTCAGACCGTACCCCTTCGCGCCGCGTTCACCGATTCTTCGATACGCCGTTGTGCACTGCAAAACTTCGCGAACGGCCTCTTGTTGCTCGCGATCGACCCCGCCTAACGTCCCTGGCATCGAGCAGGCGACGCGGCCCACCCGAGCGGTCGCCCTGCCGTACCCCCACATCAACGCGTTCACGCACCCACCATCGGCCCCGGTCAGGGCCTGCTTCGACGTGCCCGTCCCCAGCGGTGTACGTCCCGGCGGCAGCTGTCGGGAGGGGAGGTCTCCACCCATGCGACTCATCGGACGAACCGCTGCGGCCAGCGCCCTCGCCGCCACCTGCCTCGCGGCGGCCGCCTGTTCGCCCGGCACCGCGCTGCCGGCCGGGGACAAGGCCGGTGACGACAGGACTGGCACGCTGCAGGTCTGGCTGTACAACGAGGCCGGCAACGCGGCGAAGGAAGCGGTGATCAGCAAGGCGGTCACCGAGTTCCAGGCCTCCCACCAGGGGGCCACCGTCGACATCAGCTACATCGACACCGACGCGTCGGCCCGCGCCGCCAAGATGAAGGGTGCGTTCAACGACCCGAACAGCGCCCCGGACCTCGTCGAGTTCGGCAACACCGACCTCCCCGGCTACGTCGCCGCCGGCGGCCTCGCCGAGATCGGCGCCGCCCTCGACGCCTGGAAGGACAAGGGCGACCTCGACCCGGCGATCGCCAGGACCGCGGTGCTGGACGGCAAGACCTACGGCCTGCCCTGGTGGGTCGGTGTGCGGGCGCTGTACTACCGCACCGACCTGTTCACCGAGGCCGGGCTGACCGCACCGAAGTCCTACGACGAGCTGGTCGCCGCGAACCAGAGGATCCACGCCGCGCACCCGGACACCTTCGGCATCGCGGTCGGCGGCAAGTACACCTTCGCCGCGCTGCCGTTCGTCTGGGACGCCGGTGGCGACATCGCCGCCAAGGACGGCTCCGCGTTCAAGGCCGCGATCGACTCGCCCGCCGCGCAGACCGGCATCAAGCGCTACACGGACCTCTTCGGCGCCGACGGCTGCCCGGCCCAGCAGTGCGCCGACCTCACCGGCGGCAAGACGGTCGACCTCTTCGCCGCAGGCAAGTCCGCGATGGCGATCCTGCCCAACTCCAGCCGCAGCAAGGTCGATGCGGGCCCGGTCAACGGCAGGTACGGGGTCGTCCCGCTGCCCGGTGGGAAGTCCGGGTCGATCGCCCCGGCGTTCGGCGGCGGCAACAACCTCGGCGTGATGAAGGCGGCCAAGCACCGCACCCTCGCGGTCGAGTTCGCCGAACTGCTGGCGAGTCCCGCGTACCAGGAGCAGATGTACGACGCGATGGGCAACCTGCCGACCCTCAAGTCCGTCAACGACAAGGTCGCGGCGAAGGACGCCTTCCTGAAGCCGTTCACCGACACCATCGCGGCCGGCACCAGGTTCGTCCCGCTGGACCAGGCGTGGGCGCAGATCGACGCGCAGGCCGTCATCCCGACGATGCTCCAGCAGATCGTCACCGGAAAGGCGGACGTGGCCAAGGCCTCCGGTTACGCCGCCACGCAGATCACCTCGGCCTTCGCGGCCGCCCACTGATCGCAGTCCTGGAGCGAGCAGGCCCGAGAGAGCAGGTCCCGTACGTGTCCGCACCCACCACGACCGCCCCGGCGGCGCCGACGTCCCCGAGCGGGCGCCGCCGGGGGACCGGCCCGGCCGCGCCCCCGCGCCGCCGCCCACCGCTGCTGCTGCTCCTGCCGGCCGCGATCATCATGATCCCGCTGGTGGCCTACCCGATCTACCAGCTCGGACTGCTGTCGGTGCTGGACTTCGGGCAGGCCCAGGCGTCCGGGGGAGTGCCCACCAGCTTCGTCGGCTTCGGCAACTACGAGAAGATCCTGAGCGACGGCCAGTTCTGGTCGGTGCTCACGCAGACGATCGGCTTCGCCGCCTTCTGCGTGGTCGCCACGCTGGTCGTCGGCGCCACCCTCGCGGTGTTGCTGACCAGGGTCGGCCGGGTGGCCCGGCTGGTGCTCACCACCGCCGCGACGGCGGCCTGGGCGGCGCCGGCGATGACCGGGTCGACGGTGTGGAGCTTCCTGTTCGACACCAACCTCGGCCTGGTCAACAAGACCCTGGTCGACCTCGGACTGAGCGGCTTCCACGAGTACAACTGGTTCTACGACAAGTGGACGGCGTTCCTCATCGTCGGTGCCGTGGTGGTCTGGCACTCCTTCCCGTTCGTCATGGTGACGCTCTACGCGGGCATCCGGGCGATCCCCGAGGAGATCCTGGAGGCCGCCGCCCTGGACGGCGCCAACACCTGGACGACCTTCCGCCGGATCACCGCCCCGATGCTCCGGCCGATCCTGACCGTCGTGGTGATCCAGTCGGTCATCTGGGACTTCAAGGTCTTCACCCAGATCTACGTGATGACCGAGGGCGGCGGCATCGCCGGACAGAACCTCGTGCTCAACGTGTACGCGTACCAGAAGGCGTTCGCCTCCTCCCAGTACGGGCTCGGCGCGGCCATCGGCGTGATCATGCTGCTGGTCCTGGTGATCCCGACGGTCCTCTACATCCGCACCCTGCGACGGACGGGGAATGAACTGTGAACGCCCGTAGCCGCCGGCGGTTCGCCGCCGACACCACGGCGGTCCTGGTGGCCGTCGTCACCGCCTTCCCGATCTTCTGGATGGTGCTGTCGGCCTTCAAGCCCAAGGGCGAGGTGCAGTCGCTGGACCCGAAGCCGTGGACCGCCCACCCGACGCTGGAGAGCTTCCGGCAGGTGCTGAGTGTCGACGGGTTCGGTCGCTACTTCCTCAACAGCCTGGTCATCGCACTCTCGGTGGTCGTGCTGTCGGCGGTGGTGGTCTTCCTTGCGGCGGTGGCGGTGACCCGCTTCCGCTTCCGGTTCCGCACCACCGTCATGGTGATGTTCCTGATCGCCCAGATGATCCCGGTCGAGGCGCTGACCATCCCGCTGTTCTTCATGTTCCGCGACGCCGGCCGGGTCGCGCCGGGCATCGGCCTCAACACCCTGGCCTCGCTGATCCTGGTGCAGCTGGCCTTCTCGCTGCCGTTCGGCATCTGGATGATGCGCGGCTTCGTGGCCGCCGTCCCGGTCTCCATCGAGGAGGCCGCCCAGATCGACGGTGCGAGCCGGACCCGCATCCTGTGGCGGATCCTGCTGCCGCTGGTCGCCCCCGGCCTGGCCGCGACCAGCGTGTTCTCCTTCATCGCGGCGTGGAACGACTTCGTCTTCGCCAAGACCTTCATCATCAGTGCCACCGACAACCAGACCCTCCCCTCGGCGCTGCTGGTCTTCTTCAAGCCGGACGAGAACGACTGGGGCGGCATCATGGCGGCGTCCACGCTGATGACCGTGCCGGTACTGATCTTCTTCATCGCGGTGCAGCGCAAGCTGGTCTCCGGGCTGGCGGGCGCGGTGAAGGACTGACACCGCGACGAAGGGGCCGGTGCGGGTGACAGCGTCCCGGTGACGGAGGTGGGGTCCGTGCGCCGGGACCGCGCCGACGGGCGACCCGCCCGGAACGCCGAGGCGGTGGGCCGGGCCCACCGCCTCGGCATCGGCGTTCGACGTCGGCGTTCGGCATCGGCGTTCGGCTCGTCGGACGGCGTCCGGGGCGGGGCGGCGGTATCGGGAGGGGAAGCCGTCTCGGGCGGGGGGCGGCGGCCGTCCGCTCAGGCCGCCGTCGCCGGACCGGCGGGCTCGCCCGGGTCACCCGCGCCTCGATCGCCCGGCTCGTCCGGTGCGGCCGGCGTGACCGGTTCGCCCGGTGGGACGGAGATCAGGGTGAACACCGCCCCGCCGTCGTCGCGCACCACCGCCAGCCGCCCGAACGGCGTCGGCTCCGGCCCGTCCAGCACGCTCGCGCCGAGCCGGACCGCCCGTTCCACCGCCCGGTCGGTGTCCGCCGCCCCGAAGTACACCGCCCAGAACGCGGGCGGGCCGTCCGGGTCGATGCCCGGGTCCCCGCCGATCCCGCCGACCGGCAGCCCGCGGACCCGGAACACCGTGTGGTCGGCCGCGGCGGCGTCGTACCCGTAGTCGAAGACCCGCCGGTAGAAGTCCCGGGCGGTGTCCGGATCGGGGGAGAGCTGATCGTTCCAGGCGACGGTGCCGGGTTCGTTGACCAGGCCCGCGCCCGGATTGAGCGACCCCTGCCAGAGCCCGAACACCGCACCGAGCGGGTCCACCGCGAGCACCCCGCGCCCCTGGTCGGGCACCTCGAACGGCTCGAAGACGACCAGCCCGCCCGCCTCCTGGACCAGCCCGGCCATCCGGTCGGCGTCGTCCACCGCGAGGTAGGTCGTCCAGGCCGGCGGCCCCTGTCCGTCGACCGCCCGGCGCGACCTGATCCCCGCCACCTGTACCCCGCGCACCGTCGCGACCAGGTACTCGTCACCCACCGGCCCGGTCGCCACGTACTCCCAGCCGAACAACCCGCCGTAGAACCGTCGCGCCCGTTCGACGTCCGGCGCGGCCAGTTCGACCCAGCACGGGACGCCTTCGTGGTACCTGCCGGCCTTCGGCATGCCGTCCTCCAAGCCCAGGCGGACCCCTCGGCAAGCCTCCGCGACCCCCGCGACCGCGGCAACCGGGGCGCCCGCCCCGGGCGATCGCTCAGGCGACCCCGCGCGGCCGGAACTGGATGCTGATCCGCGGCCCGACCGGCCGGGCGGTCTTCGCGATGGCGTGCTCCCAGGTCCGCTGGCACGACCCGCCCATGACCAGCAGGTCCCCGTGCCCCACCGGGTGCCGGACGACCGGCCCGCCGCCGCGCGGCCGCAGCAGCAGCGCCCGGGGCTCGCCCACCGAGACGATCGCGACCATGGTGTCCTCGCGCTCCCCGCGTCCGGTCCGGTCGCCGTGCCAGGCCACGCTGTCGCGCCCGTCCCGGTAGTAGCAGAGCCCCAGCGTCCGGAACGGTTCGCCGAGTTCCGCCGCGTAGTGCGCGCTCAGTGCCGCCCTGGCCTCGCCCAGCAGCGGGTGCGGTGGCGCATCCCGCTCCCCGTAGGACGCGAGCCGCGGTACCTCCACCATCCGCTCGTACATCTCCCGCCGCTCGGCCCGCCACGGGACCTGGGCCACCAGTTGTTCGAACAATCCGGCCGCCCCCCGCACCCATCCCGGCAGTACGTCCACCCAGGCTCCGGCCCCCAGCACCTCCCGCCGGACCCCCGTGAGCGGCCCCAGCGCGGCCCTGTCCCCGTCGGCGTCGTCGAACAACGAGGGCTGGAGGTGCACGGTGCTCTGCATGGATCCAGCCTACGCCGTTATCGAACGTGTGCTCGAATAGATTGGCCCGGGGCTCGCCCGGCCGTGAAACCCTCGCGCTTGCTGCTGTCGGTGGTGCCCATGGCGGATCCCCTCTGTGGATCTTGATGTGTAGGTTCTTGAGAAGGGAAACTGTCCGTCCGCACCGACGAAGGGATCGGCCGCCCGTGCGAGACGTCGGTTGCTCGACGGCAGATGCGGACAAGCGGAATGAACAGTCCGAGCGGAACGGCGTCAGACCCGGGGGTAGCAGCAGTGGTCTTTGGTAGGGGTGAGCCCGTGGAGGAGCCGCCGGTGCTCCCCGTCGGCTGGGAACGGGTCCGCGACTTCGTCATCGGTGACACCGAGCGCCCCGTCACCGCCAAGCGCACGGCGCGTACGCCCGGCCAGCTCGCCGTGCGCGTCCCCCGGAACGGCAAGGAGCGCCGGGTCTTCGCCCCCTGCGCGTTCGTCGGCCGGGAGGGAGAGCGGGTCGCCCTCTACGAGGACGCCGCGTGCCGGCTCCTGCTCTGCCTCGTCGACGGCCGCGGCCGGGAGGTCGACGACGAGCGGCACCACGAGGTGCATGACGCGCAGGGGCGGATCATCGGCACGCTGCGGCGGATCCCGCCCCGCACGCGCCCGTTCAAGCACAGTTGGCGCATCGACCAGCCGGGCCGTCCGCCGATCCTGGGCCGCAATCAGTGGGTGAGCGGCGATGCGAGGGAGATCGCCGCGCGCGTGGTCGAGAGGAGTCTCTTCGGGGCGCTCGACGCCCTCGCGAGCCTCGGGGCGGAGGGTGGTGACCAGCCCGCCAAGCCCCGCACGCTGGAGTGGCGGGCCGAGGAGAAGGTCGTCATGGTGTCGGAGGGCAGCGAGAAGGTCACGGTCAAGGCGGACTGGATCGACCGCCGGCTGGCCTTCGCCTTCGCCCTCGTCGGCGACCGCTGAGCCGGCCGACGGCCGCCCGACTGCCGCGCCCGACCGGGTCCGACCGGGTGTGACCGAGTCCGGCCGCAACCGCTGGCTGCGTCCGCCGACCGCAACCGACCGCCGTGCGCGGCGTGGTTGTCGGTGCGGCGGGGACCCGAGGTCCCTGGTGTGGCACGGGAGCCGGGGCGGTCCTCGACCGCCGGCGGTCGGGTGAAGTCGTGCACGACGGCGGCCTTCACGGCGCTCCTTCGCTTGCTCACCGTGCCGGCGGAGGCGCGCGGGGCGCAGTCACCAGCAGCTTCACCCGCCGGGGCGACCGGCCGCGGCCGGGGCTGGTCCGAACGGGTGTACTTCGCTCGGATCCGGTCCGGACGGGTTCGGCGGGCTCGGCTCCGGACGGTGCGCAGCGCCGTGGACCCGGACCGGTCGACGCCCGAGGAGGCCGTCCGACTTCCGGCATGCGGTGGTCGAATTGCGGTGATATGACTCGTTTGGCCGCCGTCCATCTCGGGGCGGCGCGGTTCACCGCGTGGCCGCCGACGGTCGGTCGGCCGGCGGGAGGAGGACACCGTGGACGACTACCCGATGCTCAACCTGTTCTGGACGATGCTGGAACTCTTCCTGTTCATCCTCTGGTTCTTCCTGCTCTTCAAGATCATCTCGGATATCTTCCGCAGCCATGACATGGGAGGCTGGGGGAAGGCCGGCTGGCTGATCTTCGTGATCCTGCTGCCCTTCCTGGGGGTGTTCGTGTACCTGATCGTGCGCGGCAGATCGATGGGCGAGCGTGACCTGGCGCAGGCGAAGGAGGCCGATGCCGCGTTCAAGGCGTACGTCAAGGAGGCGGCCGGCACCGAGGGTGGTGGCGGCGGAGCGGGTGGCCACGTCGACGAGCTGGCCAAGCTCGCGGACCTCAAGAACAGCGGTGCGATCTCCGAGGAGGAGTTCCGGAAGGCGAAGGAGAAGCTGCTCGCCTGACGCCGGGCCGCACCGGCGGGCCGTGGACGTCTGTCTGCCCACGGCCCGCTGAACGGTGTCCCGGGTCATGGCGGGTCGCGTCGCGGAGCCGGACTTTCCCGATGTCCGCCGCGGAGCCGGAGTTCCCGATGCCCCGGGCCGGCGCCCAGGTCAGCCCCTGGCCCGCCGGCGGCCGAGGAAGTACCCGATGACCAGCCCGGTCGCCAGCGTCACGGTGAGAACCGCCCACAGGGGCAGGGTGACGGTGGTGACCCACAGGGTGATGGAGACCGATCCGGTGTTGGCTGCGATGAACCAGACGGCGAGTACCGCGAGGACGGCGACCCCGATCGTACGCAGCCGTACGTCGCGCCCCTTGACCGTGACGGTCGGCGGACGGTGCCGCGGAGGAGTGTTCTGCGCCATGGTCCCAGTATGGTGCGGCCCGCCGACCGGGGCCCGTTCGGGGCAGTCCGCCGCCCCGGTTCCACGCCCGCCCGGGCCGCCCGGTCGCGCCGACGGATCGGCGCCCCCGCGGCGAGCCGGTGCCGGCGGCCCGACGTGAGACCCCGGTCCGCGCTGCGTCGCCGGCGTCGGGTGCGCGCGGGCGCCAGCCAGCTGTTCGGTCTCCTCGCGGGCTTGGCCCTGGGGGTCGCGCTGCCGCGGATCTCCGGCGGGCCGATGGTGCCGGCCGGCCCCGTCACCGAGCTGGTGCTCGCACTGGGCCTGGGGCTGCTGGGCACGATCGCCCTGATCTTCTCGCTGCTGTTCCTCGTCGTGCAGTGGGCCGCCACGACCTTCACCCCGCGTCTGACGCTCTTCCGCGACGCCCCGATCGTCTGGCGGACCTTCGCCCTCACCATCGGGCTGGTCGTCTTCTCCCTCACCGCGGTCGTCGCCACCGGCGAGCACACGGAGGTCTCGGCGGCCGTCCTCGTCTGTGAACTCGTGCTGCTGCTCATGCTGGCGGTCCTGCTGCGGAACCTCCAGCTCAGGGCCTTCACCGCGATCCAGCTGGCCGAGGTGATCGCCTCGGTCGCCGAGCGCGGGCGCGCCATCCTCGACACCTTCTACCCCGACTCCAGCGCGGCGCCCCGCACCGGGCGGATCTCCACGGCCGGCAGGGACACCGGCGCCGACGCCCTGCCGGCGCTCCGCTCGACGGTCCGCTGGCCCCACCCGCCGGCGGTGCTCCAGCAGGTCGACATCGACCGGATGCTCCGCGCCGCCGGCGCCGCCGATGCGGTCGTCGTCCTGCCGCACGCCCCGGGCGCCACCCTGCGCCGCGGGGCCGCCGTCGCCGAGGTGCACGGTGGGGAGGTGGCGGCCGGCGCTGTCCTCGACGCCCTGGTCACGGGTAAGGAACGGACCCTGGAACAGGACCCGACCCTGGCGCTCCGGCTGCTCGCCGACATCGCGCTGCGGGCGCTCTCGCCGGCCGTCAACGATCCGGCCACGGCGGTCCAGGTCCTGGAGGTCCTGGAGGACCTCCTGAGTCGGCCCGCCGCGACGCCGGCCGCCGTCGTGCGCGTCCACGGCGACGACGGCACGGTGCGGGTGGTCGTCCGGCTGCCCGGCTGGGAGGAGGTCCTGCGCTCCACCGTCGACGACCTCGTGGTGGCCTCGTTCGCGTCCCCGATGGTGCTCGCCCGGATGCGCGCCCTGCTCCGCCATCTCCTGGCACCGGCCCACGAGGACCACCGCGGAGCGGTCACCCTTCGGCTCGGCTGGCTCGACGACGCGGAGGCCGCCCGATTCCCCCGGCTGCGACCGGCGCGCGAGGAGCCCTGAACGGCCCGCGCCACGGCGCCGCTCCCGGCCCGGGAAGGCGTACTGGCGGGCACCGCGCTCGGGGCCGGTCCGGGGGGAGGGTGAGTTCGGTCATCGGCAGGTCGGTCCGTCCACCCGTCGTTCCCTCATGCTCGATTTCTGACCAGGCGCGATGTCCTGCTAATGTTCTTCCCGTCGAGAGGAAATGATCTCTCGTTCAGGCGTCAGAGGTGCTACCGGAGCACGTCCTACTTTCAGTAGGAAGAGTCCGTTCAACCCGGGCCTGGCGCTCCATCCAAGGCGGCCGCTCCCCATCGGGGGGCGGCCGCCTTGTTCGTTCTCGCCGCTCGCCGCTCACGGCTCACGGTTACCTCCCCGGCTCGGCGCGGATCTTCATGAGAGCTTCACGGTCTGGCGCGGCGGCCGCACGGCTCTATCGCAATCCGCGTCCGAAACCCTCCCTCGTGGCCGACAATCGGCCAAGGTCCCGTTCCAGGTCGGCAGTCGGCCCGTTCGGTGGCGTCCCTCCCGGTCAGCGGTTTCGCCCGGTACGGTGAACTGACGTGGCGTCACAGGATGGCTGAAAGTAGTCGCACGCAGTGTGAATATGCCATTGGAATGTTCGTCATATCGAATCCGGCAGTAGCCTTCCGTGTCGAAGCCGCCACTGCTCGTGGTGAACCGGTCGGCGCTGTTCGAGCGCGCCCGGCTGTCCCGAACCCTCCGAAGGAGCCCGAGTGCCGGGTATCGACCAATGCCTCTCCGGGGCGATGACGATCGCCGGCGCCCGGGCCGCCAGCCTGATCGACTGGAGCAGCGGGCTCGCCCTCGGCAGCGTCGGGGTCAGCCCCAGTGGTGACCACGACACCTCGGCTGCCGAGGCAACCGACCTGGTGCGGGCGGCTGTTGAGAGCCAGACCTTCACCGAGGCGGAGGATCAACGGTCGCCGTTGCAGGACATCATCGTCACTGCGGGCCGCAGTTACCACCTGTTGTGCTTTATTGACACCGTCTTCGACAGCAGGCTCGTCCTGCATCTGTGGCTCGACCGGACCGAGGGCAACCTGGCCGCGGCGCGCTACCGCCTCCAGGGCCTGGCCGAGGAACTGGTGCTCGGATGACGCCCACCATCGCGGAGTCGGCTATCGGTGCGATACCGGACGGCGGAAGGCGCCTGTCCGCTGCCCGTCCGGCTCCCGCCGTCGTGTTTCGGCCAGCCGGGCGGGAGCCTGTCGCCCGTCGGCGGTCGGCATGAGCGGCCCCGCCCTGTCCTCAGCGGGCGTCCTTCTGCCGGCGAGGCTCGGGCGGACCCCGGGCGAGGCGGTCGCCAGGCTGGCTGAGGAGCGGGTGACCGGCGTCCTGCACGGACCTGCGGGGGCGCTCTACTTCGCCGACGGCCTGGTGGTGCACGCGGAGTCCGATCGCAGCCCCGACCTGGCCGCGCTGCTGACCGGTTGCGGTCGGATCACCCCGGAGGCCTGGCAGGACACCGTCCGGGACTTCGGCCCGCACTGCCGGGTCGGTGGCGCCCTGGTGGAGCAACGGCGGCTCGCCCTGGGTGAGTTGGAGGTCTGTCACCTCGGTGTGCTGTTCGATGCCGCGTTCTTCGTCCTCGACGGCGCGGGCGCTGCCGCCTGGACCGCCGCCGCCTGGGCCTCCGGGGTGTCGGAGGCAGCCGAATCCGTCGGCGCCGTCGGCGCGGTCGGTGCGGGCGCCGGGCCTTCGGCCGCCGGGTGCTGGGCCTTCGAGTCCGGTGCGCGGCACTGGCTCGGGCCGGTGTCGGCGGTGAGTGCCTTCCGGCTCTGTCGGGAGGTCGATCGCCGTCGGCGGCTGTTGGAACGGATCTGGCCGTGGCCCCAGCTCGACACCGCTCCGGTCCGCCCGGTGGCCGTCGGGTCTGCCGGGAGCGCGGAAGCCGCCGGTGCCCGCGAGGTACGGGCCGCGACCGCCCGGACCGTCCGGTGTCGCCATCCCAGCCCCTACCAGCGGGAGTTGCTCGACCATGCGGACGGCCGAAGAACGCCGGCGGAGCTGGCCCGGTTGCTCGGGCGCTCGGCCTTCGCGACCACGGCGGACGTCCGTCGGCTCGCCGCTGCCGGGTTGCTCGCCACCCCGGGACGCGGCGTGCCGCGGCACGCCGCCCAGGCACCGGCCACGACCGGCCGCAGTACCGGCCCGCACGTCCCGGCCGGGAGCGTGTCGGCCGCGCGCGTGCCGGTCGCGCGCTCCGGAGCCGAGCCCGTCGCGGCCGGCCGTACCGGCGGTGGGCTGCACCGTCGCGTCCCCGGTGCCGCGCTGGCCGGGCTCGTCCCGGCGGGTGCGGCCCGCTCCGCCCGCCCGTCGATCCCGGCCCACCCACCGACCCCGGCAGCGGCTCACCCGCTGACCGTGCCAGACCCGGACATCGCGCTGCTGACCCGGGTCCGAACCCTTCTGGAGGCCCGACTTTGAACCACTCTCCGCCCGCGACTCCGTTCTCACGGCCATGAGGCGGGCGCTCAAGCAGCGTGTCGGAAGGAGACAACTGATCGCCTTGGAGACCGAGCTGCTGGCCGAACTCCGCGCCCTCAAGCATCGGGTACCGCATCTCGCGGGTGGGCTGGTGGGCAGCGTGGACGGCCTGCTGGTCGCCCACGACACCCACGGGACCGAGCCGTCGGGCCTGGCGGCGATGACGGCGGCCTCGCTCAGCCTGGCGCAGCGGCTCGCCGACACGACCGGGCAGGGCGAGTTCCGGGAGTCGCTGGTCCGCGGCGAGCACGGCTATGTCGCGACCTACGCGGCCGGCGGAAGCTGCGTGCTGACGCTCCTGGCGCACCCGGACGTGAACGTGGGCCGGCTGCACCTGGAGGCCCGGCGCTCCGCCCGGCGCATCGCCGACCTCCTCACCGACACCCTCGCGCCCAAGGAGGCCAGGGAGTCCAGGGAGGTGGGCTGACCCGCCCGCCCCGCCGCCCGAAGGAGCCACTCACCGACCTGTCGACCGATCGACCGATCGATGTGTCGACTTCCGACCACCCGACCGATTCCCGCCCCCTTCCGACCGATCCCCGGTCCCCGACACCCGCCCCCTTCCGACCGACTGATTCCCGATCTTCCGAACGAACTGGAGAAACCGACATGACGGACGCAGCAGGCGCGCTCAAGCAGGCCATGACCGTGATCGAAGGCGCCATCGGCGCCGCCCTGGTGGACTACAACAGCGGCATGGCGCTCGCCACCCTCGACGGCCCCGGCGGGCTGGACCTCAACGTGGCCGCCGCCGGGAACACCGACGTGGTCCGGGCGAAGATGCGCACGATGGACATGCTGGGCCTGCAGGACGGCATCGAGGACATCCTCATCACGCTCAGCAGCCAGTACCACCTGATCCGCCCGCTCACCGGGCGCAGCGGCAAGGGCCTCTTCCTCTACCTCGCGCTGGACAAGAGCCGGGCCAACCTGGCGATGGCGCGGCACCAGTTGACGAAGGTCGAGGCCGAGATGGAGGTCTGACCCAGGCCCGGGGGTCCGGTTCGCCGGATCCCCCTCGGTGCCCGCCGGTCGACCCGTCCGGGTGCGGACCCCGCGTCGCGCGGCGCGGGGTCCGGCCGGGCGGCGCCCGGTTCAGTGACCAGGGCCGTTCGCCCACGTCACCTCGCCGCCCGCCAGCCCGGAGCAGACGACGCCCTCGGGGGTGAACACGCTCCACGGTGCGACCAGGGCGTGCGGCCGGACGGACAGGGCGGCGCCGCCCTCGAAGGCCAGCTCCAGCCCGCCGGCCGGGGTCACCCGGGCGGTTTCGACCGTCCGGCCGGCCAGGGCGAGCAGCGGGCCGGTCGGGCGGAACGTCAGCGCGGGGTAGAAGTGCTCCACCTCGGACGGCATGGCGAGGCGGAACTCGTGTGTCACCCGGACGGTCACCGGTCCGTCCAGCGTGAGGTCCAGTCGTCCGCCGCCGCTGACCGACGTCACCCGACGGCCGGTCAGGACGTCCGCGATCCCGTTCTCCATGCGTCCAGTGTGGACCAGGAACGGCGGTCGGGGCGGCCGGTCAGTGCACCGGTCGCCCCTCGACCAGTTCGGCCGGCCCGCCGGGCCGGTCACGGGCGGCGAGCGCGGCGGCCGTCCGGCCCCAGGACGATTCGGACAGCAGCGCGCGTGCCTCGGCCGGGTCGCAGAGCCGCCATTCGACCAGTTCGTCCTCGGGCAGCACGATCGAGGCGAGGCGCTCGTCCGGCACGGTGCCGCCGTCGAAGAGGTAGACCAGGACGGCGGTGTCCCGGCCGCTCCGCGGGTCCGCGCCGCGGCCGGGCAGCCAGTCGAGGGCCAGCAGCCGGCCCGGCTCGTGCTCCCACCCCAGCTCCTCGCGGACCTCCCGCCGGGCGGCCGCCCGGGGCAGTTCCCGGTCGGCCTCGATCCCGCCGCCGGGCAGCGTCCAGTACGGCTCCTCGCCCCCGGGCCCCGGCCAGGGCCGCAGCCGCACCAGCAGGACCCGCCCCGCGGCGTCGGTGAACACCGTCCGTGCCTTCGCCCGGATCCGCGGCCGGGTGGCGATGTAGGTGGCCCGGTCCAGCGGGGGAGCGGCCGGTTCGGCGTCGGTTCCGGTGGTGTCATCGGTGAGCGCCAGACCCGCCAACCGGGTGTACTCGGGCGGTGGTTCGGCCGTCAGATGGTCCAGCGTGTGCCCGACGGGAAGGCTGTCCTCCAGTTCCAGCGGGCCGGCCGAACGCGGCACCCGCAGGCAGGCGGTGACCCGCCGGGAGAGGCGCGGGGGCAGCGCGTGGGCGGCCTGCTCCGGTGTCAGCCAGGTCCACCCGCCGACCTCGTCGGTGTCCGGCCTGAACGCGTCCGCCTGCTCGGGGGTGAGCGGCTCGGCCCAGTAGAGGTGTGCGGCGATCGGCGGGCGGGAGTCGTCGAGCGTCCAGTCGATGCAGGCCAGCGCGCCGAGCACGGGCGTGAACCCGAGCTCCTCGGTGATCTCCCGAACGGCCGTCCGGCGTGGCGAGAGGTCCGCCGGCTCCCAGCCGCCGCCGGGGACGGCCACCGGGTGCTTCCGGTCGTACGGCAGCCGCACCACCAGCACCCGGCCGTCGCCGGACGGGAACAGGACCCCGGCCGCGGCCATCAACTCGCGTCCGGAGCGACTGGGCTGGCTGTCCGTCGACGATGTCGTCACCGATCCGACTCCCTTCACCGGTTCGGGCGCGTCCCGCCCGCTGCCCTCTACGACTGCCGCGCCCGCTGCTACGGTTCCCGCCGTGGCCGGGAGTGAACCGGCGCGGGCCCGTTCGAGGTGCCCGGGCGGAGCCTCCGGGGACCTGCGGTGGTCGGGAAAGCCGACTCGCCCACGGCGGGCACCGCCCACTCACCGGAGCGCCCCCAGGGCCGCGGCCGCCGCCCGGGTCATCTGCTCGTCGTGGCGGCCGGTGGCGCCGCGGAGGCGGGCCCAGCCCTCGACGGCGGCCAGGGCGAGCAGGCCGGGGAGCAGATCCGTACAGCGCTCGGCGAGCCAGCTGGTGCCCCGGGTGGCCATCCACCACAGGTCGGCGACCGCGCCGGGGGGTGGGTCGACGCGACCGGCGGCGGGGGCCGGACCGAGTGGCCGTCCGGCGGTCGCGAGCAGGTCGTGGAAGCCCCGGGCGATCAACCGGTGCCCTTCGGCGCTGGGGTGGAGGCGGTCCACGCTCAGCAGTTCGCGGTGCGTCGTCCAGGGCAGGTCGGCGACGTGCAGGTGGACGGCGCGGTGGCGCGTGGAGAGGGCGTGCACCACGGTGTTCACCGCGCGCATCCGGCGCGCCAACGGTCGGGCCAGCGGCCGAGGCAGTCGCAGCAGCGCGCCCGGGTCGGGCAGGCAGGCGGTGAGCAACAGGGCGCCGCTGCGGGAGAGTTCACCGAGCGTGGTGTCCAACTCCCGGGTGGTGCGGCCGATGTCGAACCCCGATCGCAGGGTGTCGTTGCCCCCGACCACGACGGCGGCCAGCCGGGGGCGCAGCACCAGTGCGGCGGGCAGCTGATCCGTCGTCAGATCGGTACTGAGCGCCCCGCTCCGCGCGAGGTTGGTGAACTCGACGCCGACCTCCGGCGGTGCCAGCGAGCCTGCGAGCAGCGAGGCCCAGCCCCGCCGGCCGCCGGCGACCGGATCGCCGACGCCCTCCGTGAGCGAGTCGCCGAGGGCCACGAACCGCACCGGCTCGCCGGCCCTCCCGGCACCGGTGTCCCCCGGCCCGCGCCCGCCGCCCGGGACCGCCGCCACCGGGACCGCCGCCACCGGGGGTGCTCCGCCGGGGTCCGCACCGCTGGCGAGCGCCCCGCCCGGGGCCGTCTCGCCGCCCCCGGCCGGCCCCACGGCCGTGCTCATCGCGCCTTCTCCGCCCGGCCCGGCGGCGGGCCCGGCGACCGCTCCGGCAGCAGCTGCGGCGCCCGGTGCGCGGCGAGGAAGGCCGCCACCGCGGCAGGCCAGCCGTACTGCTCCGCCCGGGCGCGAGCAGCGGCGCGGCGCTCCTCCTCGGGGCGCGCGAGCAGGTCACGCACCGCCCCCGCGAAACCCGCACCGGTGTCCTCGGCCGCCGCACCCGCCGGACCGACCAGAGCCGGGAGGGCCGACGAGCGGCTGACCGCCACGGGGGTGCCGCAGGCGAGGGCCTCCAGCGCGGCCAGGCCGAAGGTCTCCACCGGACCGGGGGCGAGCACCACATCGGCGCAGCCGAGCAACCGGGCCAGCGCGCCCCTCCCGGCCACGTGCCCGAGGAAGTGCACGGGCAGCCGGAGCCGCCCGGCCCGGGCGGCCAGTCTCGCCCGCAGCGGCCCGGTACCGGCCACCACCAGGACGGCCGGCAGCCGGCCCGCGCACAGGTCGGCCAGGGCCTCGACGGCCCGCTCGGGGCGCTTCTCCGTCGAGAGCCGGGAGCAGAGCACCAGCAGCGCCTGCCCGGGGTCCACGTACCGCGCCCGCTCGGCCGCCCGCTCGACGGCCGTCAGGGGGCGCATGGCGGTCAGGTCCACGCCGAGCGGTGCCTGGGCGAGGTTGCGGACCCCCAGCCGGCGGAACTCAGCGGCCGCCCAGTCCGTGGTGCAGACCACCGTGTCGTAGGCCCGGGCGGTGCGGCCGTTGAGCCGGTCGGCGGCGGCAACGGCCGCCGGACCGGGCAGGCCCCAGGTACGGAGCAGCCCGGCCGCGCTCTCGTGCGACACCATCACCGAGCGGAGCCCGTGGCGCCGTGCCCAGCCGCCGGTCCAGCGCAGGGTGGTGCGGTCGGAGACCTCCAGCCGGTCCGGCGCCAACCGGGTCAGCTCGTCGGCGACCGCCCGCCGGTCGGTGAGCAGCCGGTAGCCGCCGCTGCCGGGCAGCACCCGCCCGGGCAGGGTGACGACCAGTCCCTGCTCGGTCTCCTCCTCCGTGCGCCGCTCCCCGGGCACGACGAGCACCGGAGAGTGTCCGGCGGCCCGGTAGCCCGCGCCGAGATGGCGCAGGGCAGTGCGCAGTCCACCCGAGACCGGGGTGACGAAGTTCGCCACCCGGACGATCCGGAGCGAGCCCCCGTGGCCGCTCATGCCGGCAGTTCCTCCACCACCGGGGCGTCCTCGGTCAGCCGTGCGGGACCGGTCGCCGGGGGCACGGCGACGCCGCTCGCGTCCGTCGCCCCGACCCCCCGGTGCTCGGCCAGCACCTCCTCGTAGTGCCGCAGCAGCAGATCCCCGACCGCTTCCCAGGTGCGGGCTGTCACCTCGGCCCGCCCGGCGCGCCCGTAGGCGGCCCGCAGCCTGGCGTCGCCGGCCAGCGCCGTGACCGCCCGGGCCACCGCCGCGCCGTCCCTCGGCGGAACCAGCAGACCGGTCCGGCGGTGGGCGACCAGGTCCAGCGGGCCCCCGGCGGCCGGGCCGACCACCGGGACGCCGCTCGCCATCGCCTCCTGGATGGTCTGGCAGAAGGTCTCCAGCGGGCCGGTGTGCACGAACACGTCCAGGGTGGCGAAACAGCGCGCCAAGTCGTCCCCGGTCCGGCGGCCGAGGAACACCGCGCCGGGCATCGCGGCCTTCAGCCCCGGCGCGGACGGCCCGTCACCGATGATCACCACCCGCACCCCCGGCAGTGCCGAGGCGCTCGCCAGCAGGTCGACCCGCTTCTCGGGCGCGAGCCGCCCGACGTAGCCGACCAGCACCTTCCCCTCCGGGGCGAGGGCCCGGTGCAGCGCCTCGTCGCGGTGGCGCGGGTGGAAGCGGACCGAGTCCACCCCCCGCGGCCAGAGCCGCACCCGGGGCACGCCGTGCGCGGTGAGGTCCTGCGCCGCCGGGGTGGACGGCGCGAGGGTGCGGGCGGCGGCGCGGTGGACGGCCCGGATCCGGTGCCAGGCCGCGGCCTCACCGAGCCCGCGGCCCGCCCGGTATGCGTGGGCGTACCCGGCGAGGTCGGTCTGGTACACGGCCACGGCGGGGACACCGAGCCGGGCGGCGACCTGCATGCCACGCGCGCCGAGCACGAACGGGCTGGCCAGGTGGATGAGGTCGGGCCGGTGCCCGGCGACCGCGGCGGTCAGCTGCCGGCTGGGCAGCGCGATCCGGACCTGCGGGTAGCGGGGCAGCGGGACGGACGGGATGCGGACCACGGGCAGCTCGGCCGCTCCCGGCCCGCCGCCGAAGACGTGCGGCGGGCAGTCGGCCCCCCGCGCGGGTGCCGGGGTGATGACGAGCGGCTGGTGGCCCCGGCGGACCAGATGCTCGGCCGTCCGCAGCACGCTGTGGGCGACTCCGTTGACCTCGGGCGGAAAGGATTCGGTGATGATGACGACGCGCATGCCGGAGTTCTGTCCACACCCGGCGTGCACGCGGCCAAAGGGATCTGTCGAACAAACGAACGCGGGTCGGCGATTTGGGCCGCCGGCCCGCGTTCCTGCCTCACCCCGCCCGCGGCGCGGTGCGTCCGAGCACTCAGGCCGGACGGGAGGCCGTCTCCTTGAGCTCCGCGTAGGGCGCGAGCTTGCGGATCGACTCGATGCTCCTGATGCACTCGTCCCGGCTCTCCTGCGGGTCACCCGTCACCACGACGGTGCCGTTGCTCGCCTTGAGCCGGAACCGGTGCATGCCGCTCTCGTCGGTGTACAGCTCGAATCGTCCTGCCATTGGGTCTTCACCTTTCGGTCCGGTAGCCCCCTCGAACGGCAACGTAGGCCCAAAAGCCCTGCGATGCTTGTCAGATGAGGCATTCGGGTATCCGCCGAACGGGCCATGGTCGCGGGGGCGGGCCGGCCCGCGGTCCTGCCGGGTGGGTGCCGCGGGGCGCTGGGGCCGAAGCCGGGGGCGGGCTGTCTGAAACGGGCGCCGGCCCGGTCCGATCCGGTCCGCTGCCCCGCCGGTGGCGTCGTGCCCGAGCTCCTCGACCCCGCCGACCTGCGTCGATCGATGCGGGACCGAAGAGGTGCTGTGCTGCCGCGGTCCGCGGTGCCATCATCGTTCCCCGATCACGCGAGGGGGAAAGCGATGAGCAATGCACCTGGGTCCGGGGCGAGTTCACCTGATCGGGAGGTTCCTCCGGCGCCGGATCGGCCACCGCTGGTGGGAGCCGCCCACCGTCCTCGGCCCTGGACGGAGTTCGCCGCCGTCGTCACGGCGCTGACCGGTGTGGCGGGTCTGGCGTTCGGCTTTCTCGGCCTGCCGGCGGTCGTCAATTCGCCCACGGCCACGACACGGACGGTGACCGTGACTGTCACGGAGACGGCGACCGCCACCGCCACCGCCACCGTCACGGTGCGGGCCGTGCCGGGGCAGAGTTCCGGACCGTCGCCCACCGGTACGACCGCCCCCTCGCCGGGGTCCGGATCGCCGGTGCCGAACGACCCGGGGTGGATCGTGACCTACAACGGCGAGTACGTGCTGGAGAAGGCGGCCGACTTCGATGTGAACAACCCGCAGTTCGGCCGCGACTACAACCGGGACCTGGTGATCACCGGTGTTACCGGGGGCAAGGCGTACATCGGGCCGGACAACCACGCGGCACTCGCCCGGGTCCCCGACGGAGAACCGGACCCCGGGCCGGAGCGCTGCGGGAAGATCGCGACGACGCTCGGTCAGCACGACGTGGAACTCCCCAGCCCGGGCGACCGGTTCTGCCTGCAGACGGAGAAGGGCTATCCCACGTTCTTCAAGGTCCTCTCCGTCCAGAACAGCGTCGACAAACCGGGCATGCGCATCGAAGTCCTGGGCTGGGCCGGCCAGTAGGCCCGAGACGCGCCCGTCCGCGCCGGCCTCGGCGGACGGGCGCCCCGCTACTGGCGGGTCAGCACGGCGGTGGCTCGCGACGAGCCCCAGTCGAACAGGATCGTTCCGTCGGTGCGCAGTTCCAGGACGAAGTCGCCGCTCACACACGTCGTCGTGGTGTTGCGGGTGACCCTCTCATGGCCGGTCAGCCGGGTGGGGAGGCGCTCGGTCAGCAGCCAGACCGTGGAGCAGCCGAGCGGCGAGTACTCCGCGTCCGCGAACTCCTCACCGAGCTGCGCGTCGCGGATCCGTACGACGACGACGTACTTCTGGCGGCCCTGCGTGACGGTTCCGTGCCAGGTGCCGGTCCAGGCCGCCGTCGACGGTGTCGCGGTGACCGCTGCCGTCGTGGACGGTGCCGGGAGGGAGACCGCCGCCGGTACCGAGACGGTGGACTGCCCACCGGAGGAGCCCGGACTCGGTGTTCCTTTCGTCAGCTGCCACCAGGTGAGGACGGCGGCGACCCCGGCGAGCAGTGTGCCGACACCGCCGAGGAGGGCGGCCCAGGGGCCCAGCCAGGTTCGGAGGGCCCGTCGGCGCGGGGCACCGGGCGGGCCGCCGGGTCTGCCGCCCGCGCCGCCCCCTGAACCGCCGCCGCCCTGACCGTTGCCCGGCCCGGGGCCGACGCCTCCCGGTGTTGCCATCCCTACCACCCCCGGCGACATCGTTCCCGTCGCCGGGGGCTTGAACCGTGGTCCGGCGGTCGGTCAGCGCCGCGCTCCGAACACCCGGTGCTCCTCGCCGGGCCAGGCCAGGACACGCCGGCACCCGCGCAGACGCGCTTCCAGCGGCCAGGCTCGCGCGGCTTCCGTTCCACCCACACCATGGGACGCACCTCGGCCTCGTACGCCCGGAGCCGCTGCGCGTAGTCGAGCACCTGACCGACGGCCGCCCGCATCCGGTCCGCGCCGCTGCCCCCGCCGAGCGACTTCACCTCGCGGACCGACACCGGGGCGGCGTCTCGCCAGGCCAGGTCGTACCGGAGGTCCGGCCGGTCCGGGCGCGGTGACCCGACGGTCAGGTCGTGCCGTTCGGCCTCGTCCCTGAGCGCGTTCTGCAGCGCGGCGTGGGCCTGGTTCACCCGCGCGACGGCCGCCGGGTCCGGCCGCGCTCGCCCCGGCCGGTGCGGGCGTCACGGTCTCGTCCGAAGTCCGGTACGGCACGTCATGCGGCGGGACTCTGAGGTACCCGACGGAGCGGTAGCCGAGGATCCGCCACCACGCCAGTTGTTGCTCGCGTGCCGTCCCCGGGAAGGTGTTGGTCGCGCGCTCGCCGTACGTGCCCGCGCTCATCAGCCAGATCGCGCTCATGACGCCCCCTTCGCCCAGTGCCTCAGACCGCCCGGGTCACGGCCCGCCGTCGACGACGGCGTCCAGTCGGGTGCGGGCCGCCTACCGCGTCGGGGCGTCCGTCACCCCGGCGGGCCCGAGGACCGCCGTATCCGGTGCCACGCCGACACCCACGCCGGCCGACCGGTCTGCCGAGGCGGCCATGTCCGCCAACCTCTGCTCGCAGGAGCGGCGTTGCACGACGGAGAGCCCCGCGACGGTCGCTCCGAGTGTCAGCCAGCCCGCCGGGCCGGCGACCATCACCGCGCCGGTCAGCAGCAGCGGTCCGGCGGACTTCTGGACGGACTGGGCCATGCCGGCCACCCCCAGGTAGGAGGCCCGGGCCCGCTCGGGTGCCAGTGACACCGCCAGCTCCCAGGAGCTCACCGACCGCATCAACTCGGCGGCGGTGACCAGCATCGCGGCGACCAGCAGGGCGGCCGCGGCCGTCCAGGCCCCGCCGCCGGTGCCGACCGCCACGACCACGCAGCCCGCGGACATCGCCGCCCCGTACAGGGTGACGGCGGCCGCCGCGCGGTGGGGCCCCTCGGCGCGCGCGGAGACCCGCAGCTGGAGCACCACCACCAGCACGGTGTTGATCACCAGGAAGGCGGGCACGAAGGCGTGCGGTGCCGAGGTGTGGTTCACCAGCCAGAGTGGCAGCCCGACGTTGAGCACCGAATCGTCCAGGTTCATCGGGATGTCCAGCAGGACGAAGCGCAGATAGCCGCGGTCCCGCCACGGGCTGGGTGCCGGCTCCCGTTCCGGTGTGCCCGGTGCGCCGGTGGGCGCTGTCACCCGTCCGCCGCCGCGTGGTTCCCTGGTGCGCCACACCAGGGCGGCGGTCACCGCGAACGACAGCGCGTTGGTCAGGACCAGGGCCCGGTAGGCGTCCCTGGTGCCCACGGCCAGGCCGATCGCGGCGACGCCGGCGCCCAGGGCGTATCCGGCGTTGGCCGCGCTGCGGGTGAGCGCCTGGTAGGTGGACCGCCGGTCGCCCGTCGCCCGGGTGGCGAAGAGCATCTCCAGTGTCTTGGCCGCCCGCTCGCCGAGGCAGGTGAGTGCCATCACGGGGAGCAGTGCCGCGAAGTCGTTGCACACCAGCAGGAGGCCCATCGTGCCGATCCGCAGCAGGTGGCACCCGATCAGCAGCCCCCGGACGGGGAGCCGTTCGGCCAGCTGACCGGCGAGCGGCGAGCCGACGATGCCCGCCACGGCGGCCACGCCCAGCAGCAGGCCCACCTGCTGTGCGTCCAGCCGCGTCACGAAGGTGAAGTAGAGCACCGAGGACGCGGCCCACACCCCCGTTCCGGCGCGGTCCAGGAACTGGGCGAGCAGCATGGTCCGTCCGTCGCGCCCGCCCGGCGGCCGGCGCAGTTGCGCCAGCAGTCCGCCCCCGTGATGTGCCATGGCCTGCCCCTCGCTGGTCCCCGGTGTTCGGAGAGCAGCCTGCCGGACATGAATCTCGACGTCAAGATACTTGATGTCGACAGACCTCGCCCCCGCCGTCCCGAGCCGCCGTCCGAGGTCGTCGTCCCGCCGCCCGACTGCGGCCGGCCCGCGCTGTCGGACCTCGAAGCTAGGCTGGGAAGCCCGCTGTCCCCACCGCCCCCGGAAGGCCCTGGCCGATGTACGCCCTGCACGCGCTCTGGCGAGCCGACGGCCGCCTCGCCCTCTGGGCGGAGGACGCCGAGGCGTACCGGACCGGGCGCGCCGCAGTCCATCGGCGCGCGGCGGACCGGGCCGGTGCCGGCCGGGTGGACGACAGCCGGGCCGGCGCCCATCCGTACGCCTGCGCCGCCGGCGACGTCGCCCGCCTGCTGGGAGCGATCGGGCCGGGCCTCGACTGGCTCGCCGGCCAGGGGGCCGAGCGCTGGACCGGCCTGCTGTTGCCCGCCCTCGGCGGCCGACCGGTCCCCTCGCCCGACCTGCCCGTCGGCGCCGCGCCGCGCGGAGTCGCGCTGAGCCCCTGGCGGGTGCCGTCCCTGCTGTTCGACGCCGCCGAGGCGGCCCAACTGCTGGGCGCGCTGCACGACCCGTACTGGCCGGGGGCGACCGTTGAGCTCTCCGGCGGCGAGTCCGTCGAGCTCGCGTACGGCGCCTCGCTGCGCTGGCTGTCCGCCGTCCACGACCTCGCCTGGCGGCTGGTCGGGCGGGGGCGGCTGTTGCCCGCGCTGGAGCAGGAGCGGCCGGGGGAGTGGTACGCGCGCTGGCGGCCCGCTCCCGATGCCTCGGCCCGCCGTGAGCTCGCGGCGCTCGCTGCCGGGTGCCCCCCGGTCTGCCGCGCCGAGCAGCCTCCGTCGGGGCCGCCCCCGTCGGGACCGCCCCCGCCATCGGGGCCGCCCCCGGCAGAACCGCACGCGACAGGACCGCGCCCGCCCGAGCCGGGTGCCCCCGAGCACGCCCCCGTCGAGCGCTCCGCCGTCGACCTGGCCACGGAACTGCTCGACACCCTGGTCGACCGCGAGGCCCGGGCCGCGCTCGCGGACCTCGAACCGCCCGCCGAGCCCTGGCTCGCCGCGCTCCACCGCGCCGACGGCCGGCTCCACGCCGCCCCGCCCGCCGACCTGCCCGAGCGGCTCGCCGCCTGGTACGCCGCCCGGCCGGTGGACAGCCCGGTCAGGCTGAACCTTCGCCTCGCCGAACCGCTCGGTCCGGACCCGGAGGACCCCGAGGGCGGCGCGGTCGCCGACTTCTGGCGGCTCGACCTGCTCGTCCAGGCCGTCGACCGGCCCTCCCTGGTCGTTCCCGCCGCCGCGGTGTGGGCCGAGGACGAGGCATACGCGGCCCTGGCCCGCACCGTCCCCGATCCGGCCGGGGCCTACCTGGCCGAGCTCGACCGGGCCGCCCGGATCCACCCGCCGCTGCGCACCGCCCTGCTGACGCCCCGCCCCACCGGCGTCGACCTCGACCGCGACGGCGCTCTGCTCTTCCTGCGCACGGCGGCGCCCGCGCTCACCCGGGCCGGCTTCGGCGTGCTGCTCCCGGCCTGGTGGCAGCGGCGCCCCCGGATCGGGCTCGCCCTCACCGCTGCTCCGGCCGATACCCCCGGCGCGGTCAAGCGCACCGCGCAGATCGACCGGGACGCCGTGCTGGCCTTCCAGTGGCAGCTTTCGCTCGGTGAACTGACCCTCACCGAGGAGGAGTTGGCCGAGCTTGCGGCCGCACAGCGGGGTCTGGTCCGGTTGCGCGGCCGCTGGATCGAGGTGGACGAGGCTCAACTTGCCGCTGCGGTGCGGTTCCTGGCCGACCACGGCAGCGGCACGATGGCGCCGGTCGAACTGCTGCGGCTGGCGGTGGACGACCGCGCCACCGTCGACGGCCTCCCCGTCACGGCCGTCCACGCCACCGGGCCGATCGGCGAGCTGCTGGCCGGCGGGCCCGCCGACGCGGCCCGGGTTCCGGAGCTGCCCAGGGAGTTCACCGGCACTCTCCGCCCTTACCAGCGCCGGGGGTTGGCCTGGCTGGACGCCCTCGGCCGGCTCGGCCTGGGCGCCGTGCTCGCCGACGACATGGGCCTCGGCAAGACCGTCCAGACCCTCGCCCTGCTCGCCCTGGAGCAGGAGCGCGGTGCGGTCGGGCCCACCCTGCTGGTCTGCCCGATGTCGCTGGTCGGCAACTGGCAGCGGGAGGCGGCACGCTTCGCCCCCGGTCTGCGCGTCCACGTCCACCACGGCGGTGACCGCACGGTGCCCGACCCGTCCGCCGACCTGGTGATCACCACCTACGGTCTGGTGCAGCGGGACGCCGCCGACCTGCGACGGATCCGCTGGCGGCGGATCGTCGCCGACGAGGCCCAGCACGTCAAGAACCCCGCGGCCCGGCAGTCCAGGGCGCTCGGGTCACTGCGCTCCGGCCCCCGGATCGCCCTCACCGGCACCCCCGTGGAGAACCGGCTGGCCGACCTGCACGCCATCCTGGATTTCGCCAACCCCGGCCTGTTCGGGAGCGCGGAGTCGTTCAAGGAGCGCTTCTCGATCCCGGTCGAGCAGTCCGGCAACGCCGAGGTCGCGGCCAGGCTCCGGCGGTTGAGCGGCCCGTTCCTGCTCCGCCGGAGCAAGAGCGACCCGCTGATCGCCCAGGACCTCCCGGCCAAACAGGAGTTCACCGTCCACTGCGGCCTCACCGCCGAACAGGCCGGTCTCTACCGGGCGGTGGTCGCCGATCTGCTGCAGCGCCTCCAGGGAGCCCGGGGCGTGGAGCGCAACGGCGCGGTGCTGACGGCGATCGGCCGGCTCAAGCAGGTGTGCAACCACCCGGCCCAACTCCTTCACGACGGGACGGCGGTGGCCGGTCGCTCCGGCAAGGTCGAGCGGCTGGTCGAGGTGCTGGAGGAGGCGCTGGCCGAGGGGGACCGGGCCCTGGTCTTCACCCAGTACGCCGAGTTCGGCGCCATGCTCCAGCCGTACCTGAGCCGGCGCCTGGGCGAGGAGGTGCCGTACCTGCACGGCGGGGTGCCCAGGGGGCGGCGGGACGACCTGGTCGAGCGGTTCCGGGCCCCGGACGGGCCGAGGGTCTTCCTGCTCTCGCTCAAGGCCGGCGGCACCGGCCTCAACCTCTCCGCCGCCAACCAGGTGATCCACCTCGACCGTTGGTGGAACCCCGCCGTCGAGGACCAGGCCACCGACCGGGCGCACCGGATCGGCCAGCGCCGAGACGTGCAGGTCCGGCGGCTGGTGTGCGTCGGCACCGTCGAGGAGCGGATCGACGAGCTGATCACCGCGAAGCGGGCGCTGGCCGACGCCGTGGTCGGCGGCGGCGAGCAGTGGCTCGCCGAACTGTCCACCGAGCGGCTGCGCGAACTGCTCACCCTGTCCGCCGACGCGATCGGAGAGTGACCCGCCACCATGCCCGTACCCGGTGAACGCCCGCTGGCGGACTGTCTCGACACCTTCTGGCAGGGCCGCATCCCGAGCCCCGTCTCGCCGGCCGACGGTGAGCCCGAACCGGCCCCGGCCCTCGACGAGTTGGCCGCCTCCGCGATCACCGTGCGCGGCCGCCCGCTGGAGGCGCTGCTCGCCCCCGCGTACCGCCGCTTCACCGACGCCGACTGAGCAGCAGTCTTCACCGCAGGCTGCTGCCGAACCCGCCGAACCCGCCGAACCCGCCGCCGAACCCGACACGGCCGGACCGACGGGCAGCCCGCCCGTCGGCCCGACCGACTGACCTACCGGGCCGTCAGCGGGTAGTGGTCGGAGAGGTCGTTGTAGGTGTAGCTCGTGCCCCAACTGCTCACCGTCCAGGGCGCACTGTGGGAGCGGACCACCGTGTTGGTGTAGCTCGCCGGCCGCGCGTGGTCGGCCCGGTAGAGGACGTAGTCCAAGTCCTCCTTGGGCTCACCGGGGTAGCGGTAGGCGGCGATCGAGTTGTCGACCGTGTCGAAGGAGTTCGCCCAGCCGTCGCGGGTGTCGGCGGGCGCCACGTTCGCGTTGGCCAGCAGCGAGGGGTACTCGCTGCCGTGCGAGTCGATGTTGAGGTCGCCCGCGATCAGCACCGGCTCGGCGGCCGGGATGTTCTTGCCGTCGATGAACGCCTTCATCGTCTTGAGCTGCGCCGCCCGCACCGAGGCCGGCTGCCCGGCGGAGCAGCCGGTGTCGGTGGACTGCAGGTGTGTACCGATGACGTGGGTGCGCAGGCCGTTGACGTTCAGCACCGCGTAGACGAAGCCCTTGTTCGACCACCAGTCACTGCCGCAGGCGTCCTTGAATACGTACTGCTCCTTGCGCAGGATCGGCCACTTGCTGAGCAGCGTCACCCCGCCGTCCTCCGGGGTGGTCGAGCTGAAGCTGCCGCCGGTGGCGTCCCAGCCGCCGGTCGAGCGGCCGACCACGGGCGTGTGGTACGGGTACGCGGCCGAGGCCTGCGAGGTGAGAAGGTCGGACGCGGCGTTGTCGAAGGCCTCCTGGAGCACGACCACGTCGTGGCCCTGGAAGACGTCGTCGGCGGCGATGGCCTTCGCCCGGTAGTCCTGGCCCCAGTTGGGGTAGAGGTTCTTGCTCATCAGGAAGACGTTGTACGTCAGCACGTCGAGCGGCGCGACCGTCGGCGCGGCGGTCACGGTCGTCGGCGCGGCGGTCACGGCCGGGGGCGTCGCCGCTCGGGCGGTGGCGCAGGGGGTGAGCAGGGCGGCGGCGGCACAGGCGGCGGCCAGTCGCGAGCCGCGGCGAAGGGCGGTGGGAGTTGGCATGTGCGCAGTCAACGCGGCCTCGGCCACGCCCGGCAAGACGTTCGACGATAACCGTATGAACTCAGCGGTAACTTAAAGCTGTCTGTCCAACTCGCTCTCCGGCTGACGAACTTGCCTGGACAACTTCCCCGGCCACCACATGTGCCGGTGCAGGTCCATGGTCAGTGCGGTGACCAGCACCGAACGCACCACCAGCGTGTCCAGCAGTACCCCGAGCGCCACCGCGAAGCCGATCTCGGCGAACCCCACCACCGGTAGCGTCCCGAGCACCGCGAAGGTGCTGGCCAGGATCAGCCCGGCGGAGGTGATCACCCCACCGGTCGCGGCCAGCCCGGCCACCGTCCCCTGCCGGGTGCCGAGGTGCACCGACTCCTCCCGCACCCGGGTCATCAGGAAGATGTTGTAGTCGATGCCGAGCGCGACCAGGAAGACGAAGACGAACAGCGGGAACGCGTTGTCCTGGCCCTCGAAGTGGAAGACGTGCTCGAAGAAGAACGCGCTGATCCCGAGCGCCGCCGCGTACGACAGCACCACGGTGGCGATCAGCACCAGCGGCGCGGTGACCGCCCGCAGCAGCACCGCCAGGATCACCAGCACCACGCCGAGCACCAACGGGATGATCGCTCGGTTGTCGTTCGCGGCGGCCCGTCCGGCGTCCAGGATCACCGCCGTGCTGCCGCCCACCTTGGCGTCGGCGTTCGGCACCGCGTGCACGGCGGCCCGCACCCGGTCCACGGAGTCCTTGGCGGCCTGGCTGTCCGGCGGATCGGCGAGCGTGGCCTGGAACAGCGCCTGACCCTCGTGCACGGTCGGGGTGGACGTCCCGGCGACGCCGGGTGTCGCCTGCGCGACCGCGCGGACGGTGGCCGCCTCGCCCGCCGTGCTGATGACGGTCAGCGGAGCGCCGGTGCCGCCGGGGAAGTGCTGCTCCAGCACCTGTTGGCCGACCACCGAGTCCGGCGTCCCGGTGAAGGAGCCCGCGGTGCTCAGGCCCGTGGCGTTCAGCGAGACCAGCCCGACGCAGCAGGCCCCCAGCGCCAGTGCGGTGCCGATCCACACCTTGCGCGGACGGCGGGCGATCCAGGTGCCCACATGGGCCCACCGGCCGGTCTTCGTCGGCTCCGGCGTTCCGAACGCGGGCTTGACCGGCCAGAACACCCAGCGGCCGACGACCACCAGCAGGGCCGGCAGCAGTGTCAGCATCGCCGCCAGGGCCACCAGGACACCGATCGCGCAGACCGGGCCGAGGCCCCTGGTGGAGTTCATCTCGGCGATCAGCAGGCAGAGCATCGAGGCGACCACGGTGGCCGAGGAGGCCAGGATCGCCGGGCCGGCGCGGTGCAGCGCGAACGCCATCGCCTCGTGCCGGTCCTCGTGCCGTCTCAGCTCCTCCCGGTAGCGGGCGGTGAGCAGCAGCGCGTAGTCCGTTCCCGCGCCCAGGACCAGCACGATCAGGATGCCGGCGCTCTGCGCGTTGACGGTCAGACCGGAGTGCTCGGCCAGCAGGTAGATCACCGCCTGGGCGACGACGAGCGCGCCCGCCGCGGAGATCAGCGGCAGCGCCCAGAGCACCGGGCTGCGGTAGGTGAGCAGCAGCAGGACGATCACCACGCTGATGGTGGCGGCCAGCAGGGTGCCGTCGATGCCCGCGAAGGCCTCGGCCTGGTCGGCGCCGACCCCGGCCGGGCCGGTGACGTGGGTGGTCATGCCCAGGCTGCCGTCGGCGGCGGTCGCGCGCATGCTGTCCACCGCGGGGCGCAGGTCCTGCCAGCCGCCGGTGCCGATGTCGACCGGCACGATCGTCTGCATCGCCCGGCCGTCGGCGGAGAGCACCGGCCCGACCACCGGTCCCACGACGTGCGGGGCGGTCGCGAAGGCCGTCGCGTCGCGAGCGGCCTCCACCCGGTCGGCGGGGGTGATCCCGCCGTCCCGCTGGTACACCACCACGGCCTGGGCGGTGTCCACCGGTTGGAAGGCGCGCTGTTCGTTCAGCACCAGGGTGGACTCCGCGTTGCCCGGCAGCCAGCTGGAGGCCTGGTTGTCCTCGGCGTCGGTGAGCTTTCCGGCCAGCGGTCCGGCCACGACCAGCAGCACCAGCCACAGCGCCAGGACGACCCACTTGCTGCGGCGGCCGCACGGCAGCGCAGCCAGGTTCCGGGTCGGGTTCATGCGGAAACCCCCAGGGGCCTCGGGCGTCAGTCGTTCCAGACTCCCACCGCCCCCGGGACCCGGCAGCCCGGGTCGACCGGTCGGGGGCGGTCCGCGCGCCGCTCCGCCGAGCTCACCCGGACAGGGCCCGGGCGGGTACGGCGGCCCGCTCGCGCAGCTCCTTCAGCAGCGCGATGTCCAGCGCGTGCCCGGTGCCGTCGCCGCCGTGCTTGCGGTCCGGGGTCTCCACCACCAGGGGGACGCCCGCCGTCGCGGGGTGTTCGAACAGCTCGCGGAACGGCTCCGACCCGATCAGCCCGGCGCCGATGTTGGCGTGCCGGTCCTTGCGCGCGCCGACCGCGTCCTCGGAGTCGTTGGCGTGGACCAGCCGCAGCCGGTCCGGCCCGGCGGCCGCCACCAGCGCGTCCAGTACCGCGCCGACCCCGCCCGGCGCCGTCAGGTCGTGGCCGGCCGCGAAGGCGTGGCAGGTGTCCAGACAGACCCCGACCATCGGGTGACCGTCCAGCGCGTCCAGGTACCCGGCCAGGTCCTCCATCCGTGAGCAGAGCGAGCTGCCCTGACCGGCCGTCGGCTCCAGCAGCAGCCGGGGTGCGCCCTCGCCGAGCGCGTCCAGCTCGTCCAACAGCGGCCGGACGTCCGCGCGGACCTGGGCCATCGCCTCGGCCCGTCGCGAGCCGCCGCCCGGGGCCGTCCCGACCGCCGAACCGGTGTGCAGCACCACGCCGGCGGCGCCGATCGCGTGGCCGCGCAGCAGGGAGTGCCGCAGCGAGGCGGCCGACCGCTCGCGGGTCGCCGCGTTGTCCGAGCCGAAGTTGATCAGGTAGGGCGCGTGCACGTACGCCGGGATGCCCTGCTCGGCGCAGGTGGTGCGGAACTCCTCGTCCTGAGCGGGGTTGCCCGGCGGAGTGGCCCAGCCGCGCGGGTTGGCCACGAACACCTGGACCGTCTCGGCACCGACCCGCCGTGCGTACGCCAGGCCCGTGCCGGCCAGTCCGCGGGCGGCCACCGGCACGTGGGCGCCGATCGGGTTGCGGACGGGGGCGGCGGGCGGTGCGGCCGCGGCGGGCGGCGCGGCGACGGCGGTGTTCATGGCCCCGAGCATGCCACGCGGGCCGGGGGGACGGTGCCCGGGCGGGCGCGATCCTGGCCCCGTGCACGCACGGCCCTGCTGTCGCGCACGCACGGCCCGCCCGGTCCAGGCCTCTTTCGTCCCCGATCGACTGACTCCGGGACTCGAACGCTAGACCGGACAGCCCCGGGTACGTCACGATCCGTGACGGATCAGCAACCCGGTGGAGGCAGCATGGCCACCGCCGAGCCCGTGGAGACCATACCTCCGGCGCACCCACCGGCCCCGCCCGACCTGACCAGGGCTCAGGCCCACCGGTCGCGACGAGGCCAGCCGACCATCCCCAGGGCCACCGACCCCGTCCCACCGGACCCGGCGCACCCGCCCGCACCCTCGCGATCGGGTGCGCCGTCGTGCCGTCCGGCACCGGTGCGGGGAGCCCGCGGCGGCCGCGCCCGGACCGGCCCGCCCTCGCGCGCCACGCCGACGGGGCCGCCACCTGGCCGACGCCCCGTCAGTCCCGCAGCCCAGCCCTGGTGGCGAGGCCCCTCGCGCGCCCATAGCGTCGGTTCGGCCGACACCCACCGGCCGTCATCCCCCGCACACTCCGTGTCATCGCGCCGGCGCCCCAGCGAGCGCGCAAGAAAGCAGGTCACCACTGATGCCCACGCGACGGGTCCACCACCTCGCCGCGGCGACCGCCGCCGCCACGACCGCCCTCACCACCGCCCTGACCGCGCTCGGCGCCGCGCCCCCGGCGCACGCCGCCGAGGCCCTGCACCTCGTCCAGCCGGGCGAATCGATTCAGCAGGCCGTCGACGAGGCCCGCCCGGGCGACACCGTCCAGCTGCTCCCCGGCACCTACCTGGGCAGCGTCCGGATCACCACCCCGGGCCTCACCCTGCGCGGCGCCGGCCCGGCCAGCGTGATCGCTCCCGGCGGCGCGGCCGACGGCGCCTGCGCCACCGCCGGACACGGCCTCTGCGTCGTCGGGGCCGACGGCGCCCCGCTCACCGACGTGACGATCGAGGCCCTCGCCGTCACCGGCTTCCGCAAGAACGGCATCAACGCCTCCGGCACCGACGGCATGACCGTGCGCGCCACCTACGTCCACGACAACGGTCAGCAGGGCATCAGCCAGGAGAAGTCCACCCGGGCCGTGATCACCGGCAACGAGTCGACCCGCAACGGCCAGTCCGGCGTCTTCCTCGCCAACTCCGTGGACAGCGAGGGCGGTGCCCTCACCACCGACGGCACCGTGGTCAGCGGCAACCTGCTCACCGACAACCGGATCGGTGTCACCGTCCGCCGCCTGCGCGACCTGAGCGTGGAGGCGAACGAGATCCACGGCAACTGCGGCGGCGTCTTCATCGTCGGAGACGAGGGAGTCCCCCGGGCCGGGGCCCTGGGCGTCAGCCACAACCGGATCGTCGCCAACAACAGGTACTGCCCGCCCAACCCCCGCCTCGACGCCATCCAGGGCACCGGCATCCTGCTCACCGGCGCGGAGGACACCACGGTGACCGGGAACGAGGTCACCGACAACGTCGGCGCCTCGCCGATGTCCGGCGGCATCGTGCTCTTCCGCAGCGTGGTCGGCGTGGCCAACGCCCGCAACACCGTCACCGGCAACCACGTGGTCGGCAACGGTCCGGCCGACCTCGCCGACCGCGACACCGGCACGGACAACTCCTTCGCGCGCAACCAGTGCGCGGTCTCCGAGCCGGCCGGCCACTGCTGAGCCGCGACTCCACCCGCAGCCCCGAGCACCCCGGCGGCCCGAGAGCCCGGGCAGCCCCGAGCACCCAGCCCCGAACACCCCAGCCCCACCTCCCACCTGCAGAAAGACGGCACATGACCACCGCACCCGCCACCACCCCGCAGGCCGCGATGCGCCTGCGGGAGCTCGTCTTCGGCGCCGCCTGCGCCGCCGCCGTCCGCGCGGCCGCCCGGCTCGGTGTCGCCGACGCGCTCGGCGACACCCCGACCCCCGTCACCGACCTCGCGGCCGCGCTCGACACCGAGCCCAAGCCGCTGCGCCGGCTGATGCGCGCCCTCACCTGCTACGGCATCTTCCACGAGACGGGCGACGACCGTTTCGAGCACACCGAGATGTCCCGACTGCTGCGCGAGGACGCCCCCAACAGCCTGCGCTACATCTCCCTCTGGTGCACCGAGCCGTGGACGTGGGAGGCCTGGCCGAAGCTGGACGAGGCCGTCCGCTCCGGCCGCAACGTCTTCCCCGAGCTGTTCGGCAAGGAGTTCTTCGACTACCTGCACAGCGAGGGGGGAGACTCGGCCAAGGTCTTCGACAAGGCGATGACCACCTCCAGCCGGCAGTCCGCCGCCGACTTCGCCGAGTACCTCGACCTCACCGGGATCGACTCGGTGGTCGACATCGGCGGCGGTCAGGGCCATGTGCTGGCGAGCCTGCTGGAGAAGCACCCGGCGCTGCACGGCACCCTGCTGGACCTGCCCAAGGTGGTCGCGGGCGCCGACCCCCGGCTCCGGGACGGCGGCGCCTACTCGGCCCGGGCCCGGCTGGTCCCCGGCGACTGCCGGATCGACATCCCGGTCCACGCCGACCTCTACATCATCAAGAACATCCTGGAGTGGGACGACGAGAGCACCCGCCGCACCCTCGCCAACGTGGTCCTGGCGGCCCGCCCGGGCGCCCGCGTCGTCGTGGTCGAGAACCTGGTCGACGACAGCCCGTCGATGCGCTTCACCACCGCGATGGACCTGCTGCTGCTGCTCAACGTCGGCGGTGCGAAGCACTCCAAGGAGAGCCTGGTGCGGCTGATGTCGGAGGCCGGTCTGGACGTGGCCGACGTCCGGCCGGTCAATCCGTACCTGCACGCGTTCGAGGCCACCGTGCGCGGCTGACCGCTGCGCCGCGACGAACGACCGCCGGCCCCCGTCACGGGGGCCGGCGGTCGTCGGTTCTCCGGGCTCAGGCCTTGCGCGAGGACTCCAGGTGCGCGAAGACCACCACGTTGTCCAGGTAGTCCTTGCGCTTCTTGTCGTAGACGCCGCCGCAGGTGATCAGCCGCAGTTGGGAGTCCGCCGTCTTCCCGTACACCCGCTGGTCGGGGAAGGCGTTCTTGGCGAAGGTCTCCACCGAGTCCACCGAGAAGACGGCGACCGTACCGTCGGCCCGCTGCACCTCGACCTTGGTGCCGGGGACGAGCAGGCTGAGCAGCAGGAAGACCGCCGGGCCCTTGGTGGTGTCCACGTGCCCGGCCACCACGGCGGCGCCGCGTTCGCCGGGTGAGGCGCCGTCGCGGTACCAGCCGACCAGGTTCTTGTCCTCCGGCGGCGGTGCGTTGAGCTCCCCGGCCGGGTTCACGGTCAGCTCGGTGAACGGTGCGTCGACGGCGATCTGCGGGATCCGCAGCCGGGTCGGCTTGGCCCGTTTCATCGCGGGCGCCGCCGGCCCGGCGGGCTTGGCGGTAGCAGCGGCCGGGGCCGCGTCACCGGGGGAGGCGCTCGCGGTGGCGGCCGGGGGAGCGGCCTGGCCGGGCCCGGGATCGGACGCGGGGGCCACGTCCACCGAGTTGTAGATCAGCAGCAGGCCGGCGGCCGCGGCGCCCATACCCGCGCGCAGCAACCGGGACGTTCCAGCGGCCGGACCGGCCATCGTTCCACTCCTAGGTCAGGCCTGTGACGGCCGGGGCGGTGTCGGCGGACCACCGGGTCGTGCTGCGACCGGTGGCCGCCGGCCCGCGGCCGACGGGGGAGTCCGTGACAGCGCCGCCGCCCCGCACCGCACGGTCGGGCGCAGGTGCCGTACGTGTTCCCGCCGTGGCCGCCGCTCAGCGCGGTGGCCACGGCGGGGAGGCTGCGGGGGCGGCGCCGGGTCAGATCGCGGCGCCGGTGGTCCGGCGGCCGCGTCGCAGCGCGAGCGCGCCGGCACCGAGGCCGCCGAGAAGCAGGAAGGCGCCGGAAGCGAGGCCGCCGCCGGACAGGGCCAGGCCGCCGCCGCCGGTGTGCACGCCACCGTGCGGGGTCTTCTCCTCGGCCTTGTGCTCCTCACCGGAAGAAGAGGAAGAGGAGGAGCTCTTGTCCTGCTTCTCCTCCCAGGTCTTCTGCCCGTCGGGGCTGGCGGCCTTGTCCTGCTTCTCCTGCCAGGTGAGGTTCTTGTCGGCGGAGCCGTCCGCGTAGGCGGCGGGGGCGGCGACGGTCAGTGCGGCGGCGACGGCCGCTCCGGCGAGCAGCGTGCGTGCAGAACGCATGGGGACGATCCTTCCGGCGCGGGCCGCGACTGCCGACACGTCGTCGGGCAAGGGGACTCGCGGGGTGCGCCTGAACCACCGTCATTCACGAGGGCGGCCACTGCCACCGGAGGGTGGCGGTCACCGCCGTGGCGGTGCGCCCTTCGAGTGGACTCCTGGGCGTGTTCACCCGAGTGCCCCGGCGATCCGGGTGATTCGGTATTCGAGCCCCGAGCAGCCGGGGCACCCGGCCCCGCGCCCCGGCCACGACGAAGCGGCGGCTCCGGGGACCGAGGCCTGGCTGGCCGAGCAGTGGACCGAGATCCTCGGCGTACCGGTCGCCGGCCCGCGCGAGGACT